>CAYXZC010000006.1:0-53492 GCA_964469815.1 uncultured Eggerthellaceae bacterium
ATATCCACTTGCATTACGTGCATGGAGTATCGCCAAATGCGAAAGAGGATACCTTCGACCTAGAAGCTCTATTCGCTGCGGAGGGCTTCGACCGGATCCTTGCGGCTGGCAGAGCTTGCGGGTATCAATCCTGCGATGAATGTGAGGAACACGCTGATCGCGACGAGGATGAGCGCTGCCTGCCATGGAAGGGATGCTACGTTTGGCACATCGAAGAGCGCATACACTATCGCGCTTGCTGGGATGCAGCAAAGCGCCGTGATCCCAACACCAAGCACACCTGCGATGAGTCCTTCGATGATCGTTTCCGCGTTGAATACTTGGCTGATGTTGCCTTTGCTGGCGCCTATCGCGCGCAAGATGCCTATCTCCTTCTTTCGTTCGAGCACGCTTATGTAGGTTATGACACCTATCATGATCGAGCTTACTATGAGCGAGATGGAAACGAATGCTATCAGAACGTATGAGATCATATCGATGATGGTCGTCACAGAGCTCATGAGCGCGCCAACGATATCCGTGTAGGTTATTGCCTTCGATTCCTGATCGGTGGAGTTCATGCGATCATTGTAGGCATCGAGGATATCGATGATGCCTTGTTTGGCCTCGAAGTCCTTCGCGAAGATATCGATCTCGTATGGCTTGTCCATCTGGGCATAATCGAGCTTCGCCAGATTGTTGTCGAACGAGGCCTCCTCAGGCGTCATCATCGACATGATGAGCTCGGTAAGCTCATCTTCGGACATATTGAATTGGAAGGCGTTCTTGAACGCTTCCTCATCGATGCTCATAGCGCTTGACATGTTCGAGGCTAGAGAGTTCATGGCTTTGGCCATGGCCATGGAAACCGCGCTTGTCATCTGACTTTGAAGCGTGTTCATGACCTCTGTCATATATGCGGTCATCGTCTGCTCGACCGCACCTTGGACCTGGGAAGCGATGGATTCGGTCATAGCTGTTGTGTCGAAGGCATTCGCCATGCCTTGTTCTATCTGCGCTTTGACAGCGTCGCTTTGCATATAAGCCGGAAGCGCTGCCCCCATATCCGTAGGCGATGTGATTCCGTTCGTTATGCAGTATTGGAAGAACCCGCCCATGACATTTGCCATCATGGTCTGTATGGCGGAGGAATCCGGTTGCATGACGGATGGATCCACTTGGATGGCATTGGGATCCATGGCCGGAGGGGCGGGAAGGCTCGATGAATCGAAGTCGATATCAAGGCCGCTCATATCCAGTTTGAGCTTGCTAGAATCGAACTTGAATGCTGCCTGTATGGCTCCGGTATCGATCGTGAACATCTGGGACATATCGAAATCGCCGGCACCATCATCATCCGCTTCCTCGGCGAACGTTTTGCCGTTGAACACATCCACAGCGGGATCTGCCAGCTGATCCTTGACGATCTGGCTTTCTCCGGCTTTCTCGATCAAGTGGTCGGTCAGTGCGGGCGTATAGTAGATGCCGGAGTTCATCATGGTGGAATTGCTGTCATCCCTGGGTTGGACGATTCCCGATATCACCAAGTCCTCGCTGTTGGCGATGATGTCCTTCATGTATCCCTCATCGCCCGATTTATCGACCCAAACGCCGAACTCCTCATCGTATTGGTAATAATCTGCCGAACACACCAGCTTGAGCTTAAGATCGAGGAAGTCCTGGTAGGTGAACTGCTTGCCGTCATTCACCTCTGTCGTGAACTCCTCTTCGTTCACGAAGGCCCGCACCATCTCGTCCATGACCGAGCGATCGCGCAGCCCCAATATGTAGAGCAAAAAGTCGCTCACGCTTCCGTTGTGGGTGAGCACGAGTACGCACTCGTTGGGCGCCTCAGGCCAGTGTCCGGCCTTGACATCGTAACCTTCTTTGGCCATATCGATGGTGCCCATCATCTGGGCGAACATATCCGTGCTCATCATGGAGGACATGATCCCGCTCGATGACATGCCGGAGCCGATCCCCAACGATGAGAACGTTGTATCCGGATTCACTTGCTGAACACCGTTTTCAGTGTCGGCAAGATAGACGTTGGCCGTAACGTTGTATTTATACTCGACATCGTTGGCATATTCCTCGATGCCGCTCTCACCGCTGTCAAGATATTCCTTCAAAGAGGCAAGGTCGTTGGATCCCACGCTGTCGAACATGCGCCCCATGATGGCAGCTTCATGCACGGTCGTAGCGTTGCCCTCATCTTCGTTCGAGGTGCCCTCATCATCGCCTCCGCTCGCACCCATTCCCATCGTGGATACCATCATGGATGTCATGTCGAATCCGGTGGATGTTATCTGCAGAGGATAGGAGGAAAGAGTCTCCTCCTCAACGGTCGCAATATAGTTGTTCACGCCGTTCGCGAGAGCAAGGATGGCCGATATCCCGATGATGCCGATCGATCCTGCAAAGGCCGTCATGATCGTGCGACCCTTCTTGGTCATGAGGTTGTTGAAGGAAAGACCGAGCGCCGTGAGGAAGCTCATCGATGTGCGATGTATCTTCTTCTTCGACTTCCGCATATCCGATGGACTTGGCAGATACGGATCGGAATCGTTCATGATGTGGCCGTCTGCCAGGTTCACGATACGTGTGGCGTATTCGTCTGCAAGTTCGGGATTGTGCGTGACCATGATAACGAGGCGGTCCTTGGCGATCTCGGTGAGAAGATCCATGATCTGCACAGATGTCTTCGAATCGAGCGCGCCTGTGGGTTCGTCTGCGAGCAGGATCTCCGGGTTGTTCACGAGCGCACGTGCTATGGCAACGCGTTGCATCTGACCGCCTGAGAGCTGGCTTGGCTTCTTGTTGATGTGGTCTTTGAGTCCGACACGTTCAAGTTCGGCGATGGCGCGTTTGCGCCTCTCCTCGCGACTTACACCTGAAAGGGTGAGCGCCAGCTCAACATTTGCCAGCACGCTTTGGTGAGGGATCAGGTTGTAGCTTTGGAAGACGAATCCGATGCGGTTGTTGCGGAAGGTATCCCAATCGCGATCGGTGTAGTCCTTCGTGGAGATGCCATCGATGATGAGATCGCCCGAATCGTAATGGTCAAGGCCTCCTATGATATTGAGCAATGTGGTCTTGCCCGAACCGGAAGGCCCCAGTATCGCAGCGAATTCATTATCGCGGAAATTGATGGAAACGCCATCGAGTGCAACTTGGGTGAAATCGCCTGTTGTATAAGACTTGTAAATATCCTTGAGCTGAAGCATATTCGCGTCTTTCGTCCATTTTTGTTTTAAGGATTCATTCTACAACGAAAAACGGGTGAAACAGAAAAACATGCTGGTCGAAATGCGTCGGAGCATCGATCCGTGATGGCGATTCGTTGGTCGGCTCTCTGATGGATCAGATGCTCGAGGGTTCGGGATCGCTTCGTTGTTGTGCGCGGACGATGGAAGCGATGTGGGTCTCATAGGCTCTTCTTACCTTCTTTGGACCGATGATGCGAACATCGCCGCCGAATTGCGCGATCTTGCCGAAGAGCACAGGAGAGGGTGCGGCTTTCACGCTCATCTGCGCCCAGCGATCCGAATCTGCGCGATCAGTATCCTCTTTCCAGATACGATCCTCATCGATGGGAAAGGAGGTCGTGTCGTCTTTGCCGAATATATCCACTATGCTCCCGACGAGGCTCTCTTTGACGTGAAGCGTTATGCGTACAGGTTCGTCATCGAACATCCCGGGGGTGCGCCGTTCGTATTCTGCGATGTCGAAATCGGGATCGAGCTTATGGCTCGCCGGTGATCGATCGAGCAGAAGGACGTGATCCATCCTGTCGACACGATATATCTTCAAGTGGTCATGTGAATCCTCATCATAGACGCCCAGATAGTAATGCTCATCGGTATAGGTTAGGAACAGTGGGGTCTTCACCCTGAGCTTGTCGCCGTTGCTCTTGGTGGGTAGCATCTGCATGTGAGAATCCATGCGCATGTAATGAAACGAGATGTCGAGCTTTTGTGCGATGGCTCTTTGGATCTTGTCGAGCGTGTCGAACACGGATTCGTTTTGCACCTTCACCCGCCCGGTCACATGCAGCTGCGAGCGGATATCCTGTGCCTGTTGTGCTGATATCAGGCTCTTGAGTTTCGATATGAGCTCTTCGGAATTGGCCTGCGTGATGGATCGGGAACTTTGCACCGCATCGATCAGAAGCAGCAACTCGGGCGTGGTGAAGAGCCTGTTCGAATAATAATACTGCACCGGGCGCCGTGGGATCTTCCCGATGGTGAAGCCGAATTCATCGAGCGCCGCTATATCGCGGTAGAGGGATTTGCGCTCGCTGCTAACGCCGTAGCCTTCAAGGTGAGCCTGGATCTCAGGTAGGGAAAGGCCGCGGGTCTCATCCGTTCTCTCATATAGGATCTTCATAAGATAAAGGATTCTTGGTTTCATGCTCGATGCCCTGTTCTTGAAGATGGAAACTAGCTTGGAGATGCTTAGTTTATCATTTGGTAAATTTTCCAAAATATGTTGTTCATAACCGGGTTTTTGTGCAACAATTCGTAGCAATTCGTATGGTTTGGATGATGTCGCTTTTGATTTCTCAACGGATCGGAGCAATCGCGCAATTTGTATCGTGCGATTGCTCTGTGTGTTTTAAGGATGTGTCAGCTTTCGGAACAGAAAGGACGACCGATGCTCATAGGCATTCCCAAAGAGGTGAATGTCGGCGAGACCCGAGTAGCCGGATCTCCCGATACCGTGAAGAAGCTCATCAAGCTCGGATATGAGGTTTGCGTTGAGAGCGATGCCGGGCGTCTTGCAAGCTTTCCAGATGAAGCATATGAAGAGGCAGGCGCGAAGATCGTCGACAAGGAAGAGGTCTGGGCATCGGAGATAGTCGTTTGCGTGGATATGCCCACCGATCTTGAGCTGGCGCTCATGCATCGCGATGCCATGCTCATAACCCGCATGCGCATGGAGGCTAATCCTGATCTGGTGGAAGTGTTCGCATCTCGCGGGCTTACGGCGCTCGCTCTTGATGCAGCTCCCCGTATCTCACGTGCACAGTCGCTCGATGTGCGATCCTCGATGGCCAACCTTTCCGGATACAAAGCCGTCATCGAGGCGGCGAACACGTTCGGGAGGCTGTTCGGTGGCCAGATGACAGCTGCGGGCAAGGTTCCGCCAGCCAATGTGTACATCATCGGCGTCGGTGTGTCCGGTCTTGCCGCTATCGGCACTGCAAGCTCCATGGGAGCTCAGGTGTACGCGACAGATGTGCGCCCTGAAGTCGCCGATCAGGTGGTGTCGCTTGGAGGAACCTTCGTTGAGATACCGGTTCGCCAGAAATCCAGCGATGGCTATGCCAAGGAGATGACAGGCGATGAGCAGGCACGCGTGCGCCAAGTGTATGCCGAGCAGGCGGCAAAGTCGGACATCATAATCACCACCGCACAGGTTCCCGGGCGTCCGAGCCCATTGCTGTTGGATGAAGAGGCCATAGCCGGCATGCGTCCTGGCTCTGTTATCGTGGACTTGGGCGCGTCGGAGATGGGGTCGAACACGGCGCTCACAGTGCCCGATGAGATGATCAAGACCGACAACGGCGTGACCATAATCGGCTATAGGAATCTTCCCGATAAGCTTCCTGAGCAGGCATCCCAGCTTTTCGGCAACAATGTTGTCAGCCTCTTCAAGCTGCTCACTCCTCAAAAGGATGGCAAGGTCGTCTTGGACGAAGAGGATGAGGTCATTCGCGCTATGACCGTAAGCATCGATGGCAAGATAATGTGGCCACCCCCTCCGGTGAATGTATCAGCAGCTCCCGCAAAGCCCGCTGCTGAGGCGGCATCTGATGGGTCATCGGATGCATCGCTCGATCAAGAGGGGTCTTCTGCTGCGAAGGGTCTTTGGTGGAAGATACTGCTCGGAGTGTTAGGGGTAGCGTTGATCTTGGCTGCGCCTTCCGACATGCAGCAGCACTTCGTTGTGTTCGAGCTTGCCGTTGTGGTCGGTTTCTATGTGATAACGAACGTCACCCATACATTGCATACCCCTTTGATGTCCGTTACGAACGCAATATCGGGGATCATCATAGTAGGTGCGCTCTTGCAGCTTGGGAGTGCCAACGTGGTGGTACAGGCGCTTTCCTTCGTGGCTATCGTCATCGCATCGATCAACATCTTCGGTGGTTTCCTGGTCACCAACAGGATGCTCAAGATGTTCCAGAGGAGCTCTGATAACTGATGGGATACATAGGTCTGGATCCGGCTGAACTGATGCTCATACTGGGTGTTGAACGTTTCCAGTCGCTTGCTTACCTGTTGGCAGCGCTTCTGTTCATCTTGGCTTTGGCGGGGCTATCGAAGCAGAAGAGCGCACAGCGTGGGAATCTTATGGGCATCATCGGCATGGCGCTCGCGCTTGTGGCGACGATCGCTATCGCCCTTCTTCTGTCCGAGGTCGACCCGGCGCTTACCATAGGGCTGATGATCCTCGCCATCGCGATAGGTGCTGCCATAGGCATCTGGAAGGCTTTGAAGGTGCAGATGACCGGCATGCCCGAGCTCGTGGCGATGCTCCATTCTTTCGTAGGTGCTGCAGCGGTGCTCGTCGGGTTCAACTCCTTCTTGACCGAACCGGGCGATCCGATGGTGGGCAATGTGAACGCATTCCATATGGGCGAGGTGGGGCTTGCCATCTTCATCGGCGCGGTAACGCTAACAGGATCGATAGTCGCCTATCTCAAGCTTTCAGCCAAGATCTCCGGAAAGCCTTTGACGCTTCCGGGTCGAAACGCCATCAATGCCGTTATCGTTGTGGCCTGCCTTGTGCTCATAGGTTGGCTCATAAATACAGAGGGCATCGATCAGGGTTTGGTTCCTCTTGTCATACTCACCGTGCTGTCGTTGATCCTCGGCGCCCATCTCGTTTTGGCGATCGGTGGGGGAGATATGCCCGTGGTCGTGTCGATGCTGAACTCCTATTCAGGCTGGGCGGCAGCCATGGCTGGATTCACGCTCGGCAACGACCTGCTCATCATCACAGGTGCGCTCGTAGGCTCATCGGGTGCGTATCTGTCCTACATCATGTGCAAAGGCATGAACAGATCCTTCATCTCGGTGATACTTGGCGGGTTCGGGGGAGATAGCGCTCCGACTTCGAGCGGCGAGGTCAAGGATTACGGCGACTACACCGAGACCACTGCTGAAGAGGTCGCAGAGCTCCTCAAGGGCTCCAAGCGCGTGGTGATAACGCCGGGATACGGAATGGCCGTGGCGCAAGCGCAGTTCCCTGTGGCCGATCTTACGCGCAAGCTGATAGATAAGGGAGTGGATGTGGTCTTTGCCGTGCATCCTGTGGCAGGGCGCATGCCTGGGCATATGAACGTGCTTCTGGCTGAGGCGAAGGTTCCATACGATAACGTTCTCGAGATGGATGAGATCAATGATGATTTCGGAGATGTTGATACCGTGCTCGTCATCGGTGCCAACGATACCGTGAATCCGGCTGCGGAGACCGAACCCGATTCTCCTATTGCCGGGATGCCCGTCATGAGGGTCTGGGATGCGAACAAGGTGATCGTCTTCAAGCGCTCCATGGGAAATGCAGGATATGCGGGCGTGCAGAACCCGCTGTTCTTCAACGACAATACCGATATGCTTCTAGGTGATGCAAAGGAGTCGGTCGACGCGATCGTGGCGGCTCTGTAGCTTTTTCGAAGTCGAGAGATATCTTCGATCTGATCCGAAACCGAGATGCAAAAGGGCGATCAAGACCATAAAAGCAAAGCCGAAGGCTTAACCATAGATCGTCATCCTGAGCGTAGAGCGAAGTACTTGAGCGAAGAAGGATGAAGATGATGTGGGATATAGCGATCATGGCTTATACCTTGTCGGGATATTCATTTGATATGAATAGAACATAAACGACAAAGGGGTAAGCCATGATCGCGCCCTATGTTCTGAGCAAGAGCAAGCGCATGCGAACGGAGTCGAATGGATCGCCCCATGTGCCTTGGTTTGTCCTGCGCCATTGATATGGTGTCGCTGCGCTCAGCGGCTATACCGCTTTACTTGCTCCTTTTATGGAAACGCTTCCGCGTTTCCGGGTCGGTCCTAAACTCACGCGTTCGTTATGAAAGATGGATAGCATGATACTTCGTAAGCCATCGCAGCACTACGTATCACGCTATCCATCTTTCTTTCGGTGTCTCACAACAACAAAAACATCCTCATCAAAACATTGCGGCAGGGTCATAAAGATCCTACGCGCAATGTTTTGAGCGTCCTTGCGGGGGAGTTGTCTACAAGGATCATTCTATGCGCTGGAGCTATTATCTGATCATTGGTCGACCATGAAACCGCTCATAACTTCATCTAAGAGCTTCTCTTGCGTCTCTTTCTGCTCATCCGAATGCGCAACCGAGATAAGAGCGCCTATCGAATTATCCGATGTTGGAAAGATGAATGTCTCAAGATAGTACGAATATGGCTCCCCTAGATCCGCAATAGACTCAACTTTGACGAGATATCCGGATACTCCGCTTTGAGAAACCGCATCGTAAACATCTATGTTGCTAGGCTCTGGCATTTGCACGTTGAGCCGATCGTCTGGCAAGGGCTCCTCACTGAAAGCGAGCTTGTCAAAATACCGCTTCGCCTCTTCTAGCGTAACGCCATCAAACCAAGCTGCTCCGATCCCATATTGTGATCCGATCATCTTTATGGTCGTGTCGCATGTTGGGACCATCTTCCCTTCATGCGTTTGTATTTCATGCAAAGAGCTCACATCATTGATCTCATATTGATTCGACTTCAGTATGCAGAATTCCCCGATTTGTATAGAGGACGATGCGCATCCGCTTATCAAAAAGAAGATGCATAGAAGAGCGACGAAGCGCACGAAACGCGCGTATCGATAGTGAGAATGACCGTTGCCATCTTTTTTAACAAAAGCGTTCAACGCAGGTTTTCCTTATAGAGCTAGTTGATTGCAAAAACTAAGCCGCCAAAATTCTAATCTTGGCGGCTCTTAGTATATGAAACTTAATCTTTAAAGCATATCAATATAGTAATAGCCGAGCAAATCTCCATACATTGAGTATGCGGGTATGGCAACACTCTGACTCTTTGCCACCTGAAGCAAAGCATCCTCCATGTATTTTGACATATCTTCCTCTTCACTATTAGCGTTTTTTGAAGAAATGTATGCTTCAGTCGTCATATCATTCAGAGACCCAGTGCGTTTGTAATCGCTGATTAATTCCTTTGCCTGATCCTCATTAATCACATCTGTCTTCAGGTCTTCATTAACTAGCGAAGCGAATAATAAAGCTTCCTGATTGTAATCGAGCTGAATTACAGCGCTAGAAGTAATTTCCTTCATCTCTCCAGATGAGACATATGCTTCATCTCCATTATCCAATAAAACTCTCAACATATCGGGCTGAATGATCTCCCCAGACGGAGAGATCGCAGGAACGCCATAAATTAATCCATTGTCTCCTATAAAATTATTTTGACCAGGTTGCCAGTTCAGCATCGAGGATTCACCCGAATCTGCGGATGCAGGAATGATATTGCCATTAGCATCCAGAGTAGCTACTAGATGATAATCGGTGTCCAAATCTCTCCAAGCACCAGAATTAGATCTCACTGAACCTTGCCCCCACGCAAGAGCGCCTACATGCCCTTTAAGGTTGCTTATCTCAAACTCCTTAATACCGGTTAACTGAGAATTCTGCGCCATTGAATTTGCGTTTGAAACCATCAGACCAAATTCACTGTACTCTTCGCCAAGCATGGTTCCATAAGTTATAACCCCTTGCACTTTCATAGATCCAGCCGGCGCAGCTCCTGATGAACAATATGCAATCATTTCGGACCGACAATTCGCAAGATAATTCCCGTAAGAATTAACCATGCCTTTATTCAAATTTTTGAATGTTGGGTTAATGCTATACGTTCGCGTTTCTGAAACATATGCCTTTGTCCAAGCAAAAGCATGAGACGGAAAACAAGCAAAAACGAGAAGCACACCTAGCAAGAGTGAGAAGAACCCCACTATGCATTCTTTTAATGAAATAGTCCTCATTGCGTCCTCCTATTTCTGATCTAGCATAACTTCTCTCATAGGTACAAAACCTACACACATTTTACATAATATAACAAGCGATCGCAACAATAAAAAATGGATAACTTAAAAAGCATGGGTGTGTCAGGGTGCACTTTTGACACATTACCGGAAAACGAATGCAGGTCATATCGCGATATTGACCTGTAAGCGTGTCTGTAGTACAGACTTTCGGATATGCCTTTAAAAACACCAGGTAAGTGGGGTTGCGGTTCCCAAGGATCAGGCGTCAGAACAGGGACGCGTTGGTGTTGAAAGGAGCGCCGAAGGCGCGACACCATTTCCATCATGCGATACAAAACGAGTATCATAGGGGCGATCAAGATCGCCCCTACAAATGTGCTGACAGGTTGGCATGTGTAGGGGCGGTTTTAACCGCCTGCGCGGTACCGCAGAATCAGGATCACAGCTCGATCAGTTCGTATTGATCGGTGCCATACCCAAGGCGTACGGCATCATCCACGATCTTCATCCCGTTCTTGGAGTTGATACGCTCGATCAAGTGATCGCGACCTGGATCATCCGAGTTGATGACCGCATCCAAGCATGCGCGATCGATGGCAACGGGATCCAACGACGCGAAGATACCGATATCGGCCATGCAAGGGTCTTCTGCAACAGCGCAGCAATCGCAGTCAACGGATAGGTTGCATGCCATGCTCACGAACGCCATATTGCTTCCGAAATGGTTCACTATGGTCTCTGCAGCTTCCGCCATCGCTTCGATGAAGTCGTCCTGTGCGCCGTGCTTGTCCCAGAAATCTCCTTGGTTCAGCGATGCACCGCAAGTGTGGATATTCACCTTCCCTTGGTTGGATGCGCATCCGATGGAAAGCTGCTTCAGCGCGCCGCCGAAACCGCCCATCGGGTGACCTTTGAAGTGGGAGAGCACGAGCATGGATGCGTAGTTTGCTATGTGTCCGCCAACGCGGTTCTCTTTGATGACGCGGCCATTCTCGATCGGGAATATGATGTCCTCGCATTCGGCATCCATGATGTCGACGTCGAAGTATTTCGACCACCCATGATCCTCCATCAGCTTTATGTGCTTTTCGGTGGTGTCCCTTGCGCCATCATAGGCGGTATTGCATTCCACGATGGTGCCATCCACCTCTTTGACCATAGGCGCCATGAACTCAGGATGAAGGTAGTTCTGGTTGCCTTCTTCGCCCGAATGAACCTTCACTGCGACCTTACCTGGAAGCTTGACGCCCAAAGCTTCGTACATCTTAACCACGTTTTCCGGAGTTATCTCTTTCGTGAAGAACACTTTTGCCTTTTCCATGCGATCGCCTTCCTTGGAGGGGTTTGATATAGGCATTATAATGCCGAGTCCTGCGTCTGCAAAATAGATGACGAAGTGTCGCTATTCTGTTTCCGATGATCAGCTAGGAATGGATGGAGAAGCTCAAGATAACGGTCGACCATCGGGTCGCTGGGATCATTGTTAGAATTCGGAGCGGCGTATGCTGAGAGCTAGGAAGAACACGGATGCGAGTGCGCTTATGAAAGAGAATATGAGAAGGACTATCTGCATGTCATCACCCGTTTTCGCGAGAGTGTTGCCGCTGTTCGGATCGGATGCGATATTGCTCGTGTTGGGTGCGGCACCCGTTGAGATTTGATCGGATGATCCATATGAGCCATCGGTGCTCAGGATGTCGCTATCGTTGGTGGGCGTTGTAGCTGCCAAGGGATGGTCGGTCTCATTTCCAGCTGGGATGTCCGAAGCACCATCACCATCAGGGTTCGTGTTGCGATCGGTGTCATCGTTGCCATCATTCAGGGGATGATCCAAGCCTCCGTTTCCGTTGGCTTTATCATCGATGGTTCCTGAAGCAGCCGTGGCATCATCTGCGGCCGGATCGAACTGCTCCGGCTCGGTTCTGCCTGCGTTCGGATCATCCTGCTCGGGAAGCCCCTCCATATAGGGCGCAGGATTCCCGAAAGCCTTGATCATGACATTTCCGGCTTTCAGGCCTATCCTTGCAAGCGGTTCCGCGACATTCGATGCGGATATCTCATCCCACCGGTTTCCTTGCATTATGTAGCTCTCACCGGGATTCGAGATCGCTCTTGCGCGGACGCCGTTGTAATTGAAGGAGTTGCTCGCGCTTCCACACTCCACGCTCATATACCATTTCCCTGCAGATGATATCTCCTGTACGACAGAGAAGCGCTGACCTTTCCTTAGTGAAACAGGATCGCTAAGGTCGATCTGAGAATAGAACTGCCCGGATAGATCCACGGTTTCGGTGCTCGCGAGCTGTCCGGCATCGGGCGCTGTGGTCTCGTCATCCAAAAGATAGACGCTCGTCTTCACGCTCGCATCGTTCTTCACGGAAGACACCGATACTGCTTTGAGGATCATGTCTTCAGGTGCCGTGAAGATGTTTGCCTGAAGCACGCGCGAGGCGTTGTTCAGTTGGGTGACCGATCCGCTGGAATAGCCCAAAAGATCGTACTGGAGAGTGATCTGGGATTCCTGATCTACGGTCGAAGGGGTGAACCAGCTGTAGTCTTCGATGCTGGCATCGCAGTATGAGACATAGACATATCCCGTGTTGTCGATGCCCCACGGGTAGACATTCCCGGCAGGACTCGATAGACTTCCATAGCTGTTCTTCACTATCCAAGCGCCGTCCCTTGAAGGACGGTTCGTGAAGTTGCTCGCACTGAAGGTGTCATCCCACCCGATGACCGTTGCCATATGGTCGGCTTGTATGCGCTGATTGACGAATCTGCCGCCGATCGTTGTGTTCGTGAACCCATCGGTGGAGCCGTTCTTCGTGCCTGTATCCAAGCAAAAGCTCATAGCAACAGCGCCATGATCCAGAATATCGTGTTTCATGACATCTATATAGGATGGATCGGCTTCATAGGAACCATCTGCAAGGCTCACGTTCGAAACGTTGCGAAAACCCATTTCGTGGAGCTGGAAATCGCTCTTCGTGGCCAAGGAGCGATCGAGCGCCCAAGTGGCGTTCGGATCCCATTCCGATGTTGCTTGGAGGTCTCCGTACCAATCCTCAATGCTATCGCTTATGAGTGTGCGCGTGGTGTTGGCATATGGAGCCTCTCTCTCGGAGATGACCCCGGTTCCCCTTGCTATGGTGTAGGTGGCGCTAAGGGCATTTCCCCCTGTGCGCAGAGCACCCGATCGAAGCTCCGTGCCTTCCCCGATCTGTCCGGGCGCGCCCAGTGCCTGAGCTTCAGATGCGTTGGAAAGCCAGTCGGTGAAATACGCCACCTGCATCTCGGAAAGATCCAAATCGGAAGCATTTGCCCGTCCTTGCTGAAGAAGCGTGCTCTCAAATGCTGCGATGGCTGAGAATGCCCAGCATGTTCCAAATGTGTTCTGATCCTTTATGGATGTGACATCGTTCGTGTCCCGCAGATCGTAGCGGATCGGCAAGCTAGAGCGTGAGGAGCGCAAAAGATCCAGACCTTGATCGGTGGAGGCTCCTATCATGTTGGTCTTAGGCAACGAATAAGGTGAATCAGGTTCGATGAGGCTGGCTTCGAAGGGCGAGACGCTTTGCGAGCTTGCTTGGGATGTAAGAGCGGCAAGTGGGGAGATGGCGAGCGCGATAGATAGGATGAACGCACCTATCGATGCAATGAAGTACCGTCGTCTCATTCAGCCTCCCAAGCAGTCTGCCGATCCCTTGTTCTGGTCGAATGATGAGCGCGTCTCAAGTGGTGTGTTTCAAGGGAATACTCTGCAATGGTAACAGATTGGAAACAAAAATAAACGACACATGGTCGGTTACATCTAACGAGCGGTCACAGAATCACGGATTCGTGACAAATCACTATCGGCATGTTCCAAATGCCATATAGGCGTTAACATCCGATCATGGAATGTGCGATATCGAAATCAATGCTAAGGCAAACCATCGAAGAGGCCTATGTTGCCTATAAGGATACCGATGGTGGGCACAATGCCGACTATATCCCTTTTCTGGACAACATCGACTCGAACCTTTTCGGTATCTGCATATGCCTGGAAGATGGCGATATCCTAGAGATAGGCGATACGTCGTTCCAATTTGGGATAGAGTCCGTTTCCAAGGTTCATACAGCCATACTTGTGCTTCGCCAGGTCGGTGCAAAAGGCCTTCTTGATAAGATCGGCGCCGATGCAACAGGGCTTCCATTCAATTCGATCGAAGCCATCCTTTTGGAGAAGGATCATCCGTCTTCCCCTTTGGTCAATGCCGGTGCGATATCGGCCTGCTCGATGGTCGAACCCATTGGCGATCCGCGTCGGAAGTGGAATGCCATCGTGGACAACATCACGGATCTGTGCGGAAGCAAGCCGAATCTGATCCAAGAGCTGTACAAGTCGGAGAGCAGTACGAACTTTAACAACAAATCCATCGCATGGTTGCTCAAGACCTATGAGCGCATATACGATGATCCTATGATGTCGCTCGATCTGTACACACGGCAATGCTCTTTGGGCGTTACCGCAAGACAGCTTGCTATCTCGGCTGCAACCATCGCCTTCGATGGAAGGAATCCCGTAACAGGCATTCAGGTCTTCGATCCCGAACTTAGCTCCAAGATAGTCTCGCTCATAGCCACCGTCGGGTTCTATCAGACCACGGGAGACTGGCTCTACACATCGGGCATCCCTGCGAAAACAGGGGTTGGGGGTGCCATAATGGGGGTCGTTCCTGGGCTTTTCGGAATATGCGCCTTCTCTCCTCCGCTTGATGAGTTCGGGAATTCCGTCCGAAGCCAGCAGGCCATAAAGTACATAGGCAACAGCCTCGGAGTGAACATCTTCTCGAGCAAGAATTTCGCGATCGCGGATATCGCAAGCCCGGATACAAATTAAGGGTTGAATCGCCGGGCTTGTCGGTTATAAACTTCCTTATGTATGCGGTTGATCCATCGTATAGGTCGGGACGCATGCGTTTCGTTGATCGCGCATAGGTTTTGAGCCTGTAAGCGCGATCAAGAGCTTGAGAGGAAGACATACATGGTGTTCCATCATTTCGATTCCGCTGATACAACGAGCGATATTTCGCTCGAAGCGCTGTCCACTTTCATGGATAGATTTCCCGGCGGCCTTTTCAGATACAGGAACGATGATGTCGGAAAGCTCGATTTCATAAGCGGAGGGCTGTTGGAACTGTTCGGTTGTGCGGATCTTGACAGTTTCAAGGAGCTGACAGGTGGAACCTTCAAGGGTCTCGTGCATCCGGATGACTATGAGCGGGTTCAGGAGAGCATAGCTGAGCAGATCGATGGAGGGGACGCGGATAGGGTTCAATACAGGATCATACGATCCGATGGGGATATCCGTTGGGTGGACGACAGGGGTCGTCTTGTAGTGGATTCGGACGGTGTCGAATGGTTCTACGTCACGCTTCTGGATATCACCGATCGCGTTTTGGAGCACGCCGAATTGGAGCGCGCCAACCAAAGGCTCGAGATCCTTACGGCTTTGAGCAACGATGTCGTCTTCGATATAGAGTGCAAAACGGGCAAGACGAATGTGTACGGTGATTTCGTTGGGCGATTCGGGCGAGATCCGAAGCAGTCCGATTTCGTCGTTCATAGGAGATGCCAGCAGGAATGCAATCTCAACATTGCCTCCCATGATCTTTCCTTCCTCATGGATCAGATCACCGATAGGTCTTTGGTGGATTTCGAGACGTCCTCTATGGATGAGGCTGGAAACCCTGTTTGGTATAGGTACCAGTCAGTGGTCCTCTATGATGATGACGGGAAACCGATCCGACATGTCGGTCGATTGCTCGATACGCACGAGCAGGCTCTGCGTGAGAGCGATTTTCGCAAGAAGGCCGAAAGGGATCCGCTCACGGGCATCTTGAACCGCTCTGCGGCTCTCGATAGGATAGATTCGCTGCTCAATACCGATGAGCGCCCGTGCATGTTGATAAGCATCGATGTGGATGATTTCAAAGGCGTGAACGACACCTACGGCCACATCGAAGGCGATCGGGTCTTGAAGGAGCTTGCCACTTTCCTCACCAAGGTCATGCGCAAAGAGGATGTGGTCGCAAGGATGGGCGGAGATGAGTTCTTGGTCTTTGCTGCAGGGCTTGAGCCTGGGCCTGCAGCTGACAGGATCTTGGATCATCTGGAGCGCGGTCCGTTCGCTGCGCAACGCGCAACGGATCCTCAATGCGAAGCGGAGCATGAGTGTCCTGCAGATGAGAACCATGCCGCTCCGACATTGAGCATAGGGGCTGCTTGCTGCATGAAGCCTCCCATAGAATTCGAACAGCTCTATGCAGCGGCTGATGAGGCACTGTACGAAGCGAAGAATAAAGGCAAGTCCTGTTATCAGATGCGAGTGGTCGAGTTCTAGACGCTTTCACGCACGCATCCAACTAATGTGGTATCTTGTTCCTTGAACAACGGGGAGCTGGAGATCGATCCGGCTGAGAGGAAGAGAAGTCTTCGACCCGAAAACCTGATCTGGGTAATTCCAGCGTAGGGACCATAAGATATCTGTAGGAGGTCCCGCAATCTATAGGCGCGGACCTTTTTTCGTGCCGGAAAGGAAGAGCATATGGAATGTGCAGTGGCGATTCAGATCCTGCCGGTTGATGCAGCGGACGATGATGAGGTGTGCCGCATAGTCGATGAGGTCATCGACTACATAAGGACACAGCCGGTAACGTTGTTCGTAGGACCGTTCGAATCCACTTTCGAAGGCGATTACGACACCTGCATGGATGTCCTAAGGCAATGCCAATTGGTCGCGCATAAGGCGGGATCGAACAAGGTCATGGCTTATGCGAAGATCGATTATCGTCCCGACGGAGACCTTCTTCGCACTGATAGGAAGGTGGGCAAATATCAGAAACTGAATGCCGAGTCGGGAATGGATCTGTGAGGGCGAACGTGGAAGACTTCCCGTTAGGTAGAGGATAAGGCGAACCCGTATGGCTTCCAAAGGCTCGAGCACTTCCAAGAAGGCGGTGAGGATCATCGCTCCTGTGGTTGCCGTCGTGTTGTTCTTGACGATATGGCAGATGGCCTGCACATTCGAGCTTGTCCCCACATTCATGTTGCCAAGTCCGATAGAGGTGTTCTCTTCGCTCGTCGAGGACGCGGCTCTCATATCCGATCATGCGCTCACTACCATCGTGGAGGCGCTCATCGGTTTGATCTGCGGCATCATCTTCGGGTTCTTGGTGGCTGTGGCGATGGAGCGTTTCTATGTAGTGGACGCGGCGCTCTCCCCGATCGTCACCATATCGCAGACCATCCCCATCGTGGCCATAGCGCCCCTTTTGGTTCTTTGGTTCGGCTACGATATGCTCCCTAAGATACTACTCGTCGCCCTCACAACCTTCTTCCCGATAACGGTATCTCTGTCTAGCGGGTTCAAGTCTGTGGGCAAGGATGAGATCGATCTTCTGCGCACCATGGGAGCCAGCCGTTTCCAGATATTCCGCTATGCCAAGCTGCCTATGGCTGCGCAGAGCTTCTTTTCGGGATTGCGCATAAGCGCCACCTACGCAGTGGTGGCAGCTGTAGTGGCAGAATGGCTGGGTGGATTTCAGGGTTTGGGCGTGTTCATGACACGGGTGCGCAAATCCTACGACTACGAGGCAATGTTCGCCGCGATAATCGTCATATCGCTGGTGTCTTTGCTGTTCATGGGAGTCTCCAAGCTGCTCGAGAGGGCATGCATGCCTTGGGAGAGAAGACGCAAACAGGATTGATGTCGGATTCGATGTCGGAGTCGGACATCATAGGATGAATAGAGGAATGAAGATGAGAAGAAGATCATTTTTGGTAACAATAGCACTTGCGATGCTCATCGTGTCAGCTTTTGCGGTATCCGGATGCACCGCACAGCAGAACGCCCAAAGCTCGACCCAAGATGGTGATGAGGGTCTGTACAGCATAGATTTCGTGCTCGACTATACGCCCAATACCAACCATACGGGCATCTATGTGGCCCAGCAGCTCGGGTTCTACGAGGAAGCAGGACTCGAGGTCTCGATCCTGCAACCGCCTGAGGATGGAGCTGATGCCCTTGTTGCAAGCGGCAACGCGCAGCTTGGCATGAGCTATGAGGATGTTATGGCCAACTATCTCGGATCCGATGAGCCTTTGCCTGTAACGGCGGTTGCAGCGGTGATACAACATAACACGAGCGGCATAATCAGCCGCAAGGAGGACGGCATCACGCGCCCGTCCGATATGCAGAACAAGCGTTATGCCACGTGGGATCAAACGGTCGAGCAGGCTATCGTCAAGAGCGTCGTCGAGACGGACGGAGGGGATTTCTCCACGGTGGAGCTCATCCCTGCGGGGACATCGGATGAGGTGAGCGGCCTTCGCGCCGATATGTTCGATGCCATTTGGTGCTATGAGGCATGGGCAGGGCAGAATGCTGTTGTTCAGGGATACCCTGTGAACTATTTCAGCTTCAAGGATATCGATCCGGTTTTCGACTTCTATACACCGGTGATCATCGCAAACGATGCTTTCTTGGCTGACCATCCGGAAAAGGTGGAGGCGTTCTTGGAGGCTACGATGCGCGGCTACCTCTATGCATCGGAGAATCCGGATGATGCTGCCGATATCCTGGTCTCCGCTGTTCCGGAACTCGATCCGGAGCTGGTCGTGGCATCGCAGCGCTATCTTGCTGACAAGTATGTTGCCGATGCCCCTTCATGGGGATACATGGATGCGGATCGTTGGAATGCATTCTATGAGTGGATGAACGAAGAGGGTCTCACATCAGTGGAGATCCCGCTCGATACGGCTTTCACGAATGACTACCTTCCGAAGCGATAAGCGGCTTTCTGGAGGATCGACATTCAAAAAGGAGGCGTGGCTCGCATCATGGACGACCCGATACTGAAAGCCTGCGATCTTAGCGTTGCATGGGATGGGGATCCTGTTGTCAGGGGTGTAACCTTCGAGCTTTTCGCCGATGAGATGATCTGCCTCGTCGGAAGGTCGGGATCGGGAAAGACATCGCTGTTCCACGCCCTTTCAGGACTCGTCGAGCCCCAAGAAGGCAAGGTGTATGTTGAAGGCGAAGATGTTACGGGCAGACCCGGCCGTGTTAGCTATATGCTGCAAAAGGATCTGCTATTGGAGCAGAGAACCATCGTGGATAACGTGATACTTCCGCTTCTTATCCGTGGACAGAAGAAGCAGCAGGCGCGTCAAAAGGTCGATCCCCTTTTCAAGGAGTTCGGGCTGGATGGGACGCAGACGCGTTATCCCTTCGAGCTCTCAGGAGGCATGAGGCAGCGGGCTGCGCTGCTCAGAACGTACATGGACAATTCGGAGATCATCCTCATGGATGAGCCTTTCAGTGCGCTTGATGCCCTTACCAGGATGGATATGCAGAGATGGTTCATGAGCATGATGGGCAAGCTCCATTTCGCGAGCGTGCTCATCACGCACGATGTGGATGAGGCCATAACGCTCGCGGATAGGATAATGGTTCTTGGAAGCCCGGAAGAGGATCCGGATGGCGCATCGGTCATCCTTGTGGATATAGGCATAGACCGACCGCGCGGCGATCGCGCTGATTTCATGTTGAGCGATGAGGCTCTAAGTATCAAAAGGGAAGTAATATCCTATTTGCAGACGGACTAGGCAGATTATTGGTTAGAATCTTTAGCTTGTATCCTTTTGACCGTCTGTGAGGTTGTTCGATGGAAGCTTTGGAGCTGGTTCTGTTCTTGCTCGCCATAGTTGCGGCTTCGAGCGTGTTCGATAGGTTCCTTCCTGGATTATCTCTTCCGATAGTCCAGATAATCCTAGGTGCCATCGTCGCAGCTTTCCTGCCGAGCACTTCTGCGCAGGGGATCGATCCCGAGCTTTTGCTGATACTGTTCATAGCGCCCTTGCATTTCAATGAGTCCCGTCATGCCGACTCCGGTGCGCTATGGTCGAATAGGTGGGCTATAGCATCCTTGGCGGTCGGGTTGGTGTTCGCTATCGTGGTATGCGTGGGATTCACGCTTCATGCTTTGCTTCCCATGGTGCCGCTTGCGGCCGCTTTCGCCCTGGGAGCTGCTATGGGATCAACAGATGCTGTGGCGGTCACGTCTCTTTCGAAGGATTACAGGTTCGGCCGCCATCACAAGACGCTGCTGGAAGGCGAAGCCTTCTTCAATGACGTTACCGGTACGGTCGTATTCCAATGCGCGATGGGTGTTGCGCTGACAGGGGCGTTCTCTCTCGTGCATGCAGGCGAGGAATTCGCTCTCGATCTGTTCGGCGGCCTTATCGGCGGGGCGATCATGGGGGTCATCGCATGGCTCATCTTGGAGGCGATAAAGCGGTTCGGGGCTGACTCGCCGACCTTGCACGTGACGCTCGAGCTTCTGCTCCCCTTCGTCATCTACCTCATCGCCAAGCAGATGCATATCGGAGCCGTGATAGCTGTCGTGGCAGCAGGGCTCATAATGTCGCTTTTCCCGCACAGGTATACTGCGACCCTTGCCCGTCAGAAGCTCCAGTCCAAAGGCGTTTGGGATACGCTCGAGTTCATACTCAACGGGGTCATCTTCGTGGTGTTGGGGATGCAGCTTCCGCGTCTTTTGCTTCCGGTCGCAGAAGGGGGAATGGAGACATCGGCGGAGCTCATCGGCATCATCATCGTGCTGGCGCTCGTTTTGGAGGGCGTCAGGTTCGTATGGATCCTTGTCATGGATATGGTGCACAGCAAAGCCAGCGGCGGCAGGGTCAAGGACTGCTTCACAGCAAAGAGCTTGAAGGGAACGCTTGCGATGGCCTTCGCCGGCCCCAAAGGCGGTATCACGTTGTCCTTGATGCTGACCATCCCGGTAGCGTTCGCGGGTGGCCAGGCTGTCGAATACAGGGAAGTGCTGATATCTGTTGCTTCCGGGATGATATTGCTGAGCCTTCTGTTCGCGAATTTCGGAGTACCGCTTCTCGTTCCCCATAAGCATGCCGTGAAGAAGCGCAAAGAGAGGGTGGATGCTGAGATCGTCATGATCGAGCGCACCATATCCTATATCCAAGCAGACGCGCATCTCACAGGAAGTGTGACGGGCGCTGCTGCTTTGCTCGATGAGGCTGAGACCAAGCTTGGGCAGCAGGCGGATGAGCCTGCTACCGTCATCGTCATGAAGAGGTACGCCGATCAGTTGGGCGATCTTATCCCGAATGCGAGCAAGGGTGTGGCAGAAGATGCCTTTGCGTTGAAGCAAAGATGCGATGAGCTCTATGAGCGCATCGACGAGATCGCCAAAGAGGTCAGGCGGTTCGCCTCCGATGACGAAGATGATGCGGGGGAGGAAAGCCAGAGTGCGTCCGACTCAGGAAGGCTCTCTTCGCATTTCAAGCAGATCCGGGAGGTCTACGATGCTGTTGAGGATGTGCAGGCGCAAGCGCTGGTTCGGCAGCTGGAGATAATCAAGAAGATGGAAGGCTCCGGTGAGCTTGATGCTGATCAGGCCAAAGAGCTTCGCAATGACGTGTATGTCGAGCAGCTCACCTTGTAGGTGCAACGCACGACTATGATATCGGATCCAATTTGACATGCGCGTAAACGCGACCATTGGATGTCATCGAGGTATCCTTGCTCTCTGCTTTGATGAGCGCATTGCCGAACACCATATCCACATCCTGTAAGCCTTGCATCTTCAGATCGACATACCAATCGTTGTACTCATCCACGCTTCGCCAATCATCTGGCCCATACACAGAAACGAAGGTCTCGCCTGCATTCGATACGACATTCGGCCTTGATGATACGTTCTCATAGTCGTAGACATCGGTAAAGGCCACTTCCAGGTTCAAATACGATGCAGGGGCAAGCTCACCTGAGAATGTGGTCGTCACCGTTGAGACCTGCTGGATGACAGCGAACCTTTCACCCTCATAGACGAGCAGCGGTTGTGTAAGGTCTATCTCGTGGAATCCCGCGATCTCGAACGTATCTTCGCTCTCGCCGAGCAAGCTGGATCCAGCAAGCGCTTCTTTGAAACGCTCACCGGCATATATATCACCGCTTTGTTCGGGCAGGGCATATACATAGGTGCGGATGGTCTCATCCTCGCCGAAGGTCCATCCCCCTATGGATTCGATGAGCTCGGTGCTCTTTGCGGTGAACACGTTCGCTACGAGCACATCGGATGTGTAGGTGGTGGGGTGGAAGAATTCGGACGCTCCCAAATAGTCATACTGATACAGATTGGTTTCCTCATCAGGACTGACCTCGAAAGCCACAGGAGTGCTCAGAGTGTGATCGTAGTAAGACAGCCAGAAGAAACCGCTGGCATCCTGTCCATCAGAGGAGTTGCCGGTGCGGATCCCCCAATTCACAAGCCCGCTAGAGCTTCCTTCTGAAGATGTTATCTGCCCATTTCCCCAGTTGTTCTTGCAAAGCCATGCTCCGGAGGCCGGAGGAAGCGAGCCTGATGCGTTGCGAAACGCCTCTATGGGATATGAGTCGTCCCATCCGACGATCGTGACAGCATGATTGAGCATGAACTCCGTTGCCGCGCTATATTGGCTCCATGTTGAATAGTTGATGGCATCTCCCAAAGTGTTCTCGTCCACGGAATTCGTGGATAATTCGCTCGGAAGGGAAAGCTCTGAATTGAGGCAGACCGCCACAGCTCCGACATCCATCAAGGTCTCTTTGATCTGACGGGTAGCGTTGTCATCATAGCCCTTGTAAACGGACATCCCGGTAGAGGCGTCCGTCTCGAGGATGGCAGGGCTCGATAGCTCCAACACCCCGCTAACATGCCAGCCTATATCCGATCCTGCACGAAGGTCATCCCCTAAAGACCAATCCTTCTGCCTTGCATCGGCTCCACCTGAATTGCCGGGATTCCTGAACCAAGCTACATCGCTTCCATCGTAGCCGTTGTACCTATAGGGCGCTGCGCTTTCAGAAACGAGCGCCTGCCTTGCCACCAAAATGGCCGTTGCAATGGAGAAGTTTCCGCCCTCGAATTGTGCAAGAGGAGACGTGTCCTTCCTGACATACCCCTCACCGGCCTGGGATCCTCCACTTGCTTCGCTTTGAGGTTCATGGGCATACCAACCGATAGCGCGCTCGGATATATCCACAGAGTCATCGAGCTTAGAAAGATCGGGCGCATCCATGCCCTCATAAGGGGAGGTGCCATCGCCGAGCCCATCCGATGCCGAAGAGTCGTCCGTATCTGTCGCATCGTCTTCGGAAGTACCATCATCGAGCGCGCTCACAGCGCCGCCTCTGAGCGCAGCCATGGGATGATCGGCAAAGCCGCCTTCATCCGAGACCGACGCGCCGTCACCATCGCCCGTATCTTGCGAAGCATCAGGGGAGGCATCGCTTCCAGTAACGGACGACGGATCATCCAGCTCTGCGCTCGCCTTCAAAATGGAGCTCTCGATAGCCGAGGCCACTGCGAAAGCCCAGCATGTTCCCCACGGGCTTTGCAGCTTGGCGGGAGTCACATAACCTAGGTTCGTCAGATAGAATTCGCTCGGTAGAGCAGAGGGCATCTCGTCTGCGAGCGCAGATGTGGGCGCGATCGGCCAAACAAGGGGTATGAGCATCAACACAAGAAGCGCTGGAATGAGCCGTTCCCTTATCTGAGAGCGAATGCCCGATCGCATTGCAAGGCAACCTTCGATCGGGTGCTATTTCACGACCAACACAGGCTTGTTGGCTTTGTTGAGAACCGAGAAAGCCACAGAACCGAGCATCCCACGGATGAGACCCATCCCTCTGTGACCCATCACGATGCAATCGTAGTCAAGATCGGACGCATAGGCCACGATGGTATCGTGAGGAGAGCCGTTCACTATGGCGATGTCGACGCGGTCGTCATCGCCTACGATATCGGCGATATCATCTTTGATGCGCGCGATCTCGGCTGCTTCGGCTTCGCTTCCGATCTCGGAGATTGCGTTCATGTCCAAGGAGTCTCCCACAACGCCCGACATGCGCGATGCGATCTTGAAGGTTTCAGCATTGTAATCGTGCCATTCGACCACGTTCAGAACGGTGATCTGCGCATCGGGCACGCCCTTTGCCAGATCCAAGGCATTCTCAAGCGCATGGCGCGATGATTCCGAATTGTCATATGGTACCAACAGCTTCTTATACATTGTCGACCTTTCTTCTCGGCTTACAATATCGTAAGCCAACTTTCATGCATTAACCAGCGCTATCACATAAAATATAGAACGATCGGGCATGTCGGATCCCAGCATGCGAGCCATGCGTTTCCAGGTGGTGGCGCTGTGTTGGAAGCACGCCTCGATCGAAGGCGGATTCGCATGAGGGGATCGGCCTTCGATAAGGATGATCCCTCCACCGATGAGGGTATCGATGGCTTTACGTGCATCGCATCCCCATCCGGTATATACCGAATGGCATCTTTTGGTCATTTATGGCATGATTATATGGATTATGGCTTAAAACCTATATATCAGCGAAACACAACAAGGAGAGAGCCATGGGATTCCTTTCGAAGTTCGAAGGAAAGATGGAAGATACAGTGGAAGGAGCCGCCGAGCGCATGGGCGGATCATCCCTTTCACCTGTGCAAATAGCGAAGAAGGCTGAAAAGCAGATGCGCCGCGAAAAGGTGGTCGGCGCTGGGAACCAATATGCACCCACCCTCTACACGGTGCTCGTGAGCCCTGAGGACGATGCGCGGATGATGAGCTACTATCCGACGTTGGCGGGAGAGACCGAGACCTATCTGCGTGCGAAAGCGGCTGAACTGGGATTCGTCCTTGATGGGCAGCCTCTTGTCCGTTTCATAGCCGATCCCGAGCTCAAGCGCGGGAAATTCGATGTAGTGGCCGAGATGGTGGCATCTCCCATCATATTGAAGCTGCGAAACGAGGAGATGGCTCGCTATGGGCTTGCCAGCAACTCGCCGCGTTCAGGCGCCCGGTCTGTTGCACAAGCAGGGATCGGAGCAGCAGGTGCAGCCGTAGGGGCAGGTGCTGCTGTGGGAGCAGCAGGTGCAGCTGCCGGAGCAAAGCCGCACAGGCGCACGAGCGCGCACGCCCGAGGTGCTGTACGGCAAGATCGCAGGGATCCGGCCGCCCCTGAGACCTCCTATACGTTCGATGACTTCGATGAACCGGATTCCCCATTGGTGGCACCTGAGACCGTAGCAGCAAAGCGATCCGAATTCGCCAAAACGGATACCGAGACCGATATCAGCCCGCTGGACGCATATCTCTATGACGAAGCGCGCGATATCGCCTACGTGCTCACAGGGGAACTGCAGACCATCGGACGCGAATCCGAGAACGACATCGTGGTTCCCGACATAAACGTATCGCGTCAGCACGCTGAGATATTCTTGAACGATGATGGCTCATGGATCATCAACGATCTTGATTCCACAAACGGGCTGTTCCTCAATTCCAGGAAGATATCCGCGTCCCCGCTTAGAGACGCCGATATCATCCGTGTGGGAACCACCGAGCTGGAATTCCAGCTTCTAAGCTAGCGGAAGGCACGAAGTGATCCGATGATAGATGTAATCCTGTTGATAGCACGGCTTCTGTTCGTTGCCCTTCTCTATCTGTTCCTCTTCGCCATAGTCCGCACGGGCATCGGTCTTGTGAAGGGCACCAACAAGAAGGAACGATCATGGGAGCTCACCGTGGAGAAAGGACCCGCTGAGCTCGAAGGCGTCAATATCCCCGTGCATGGCGCTGTTGTCGTCGGGCGTGCGCCGGGTGCCGATATCGTCATAGGAAACGGCTTCGTATCCGGACGCCATGCGCGCTTCCAGCTCATGGGCAAGGATCTTTTCTTGGAGGATCTGGGTTCCAGGAACGGTACTGCGGTGAACGGGCAGAGGATCGCTGATCCTGTAGCGCTGAAGAACAAGGACATCGTGAACATAGGCGATGTATCGATCAGGGTAAGGTATGAATGATGCACCAAGATCCTCTATCACCTGAACCCGCGCACGATATCGAGCAGAGCTTCTCTTCGCGTTTGAACCTCGGAGCGTCCAGAGGTGCCCGCAACGTTGGCAGCAAGACCGATGTCGGCTATGTTCGCGAGCATAACGAGGACAGCTTGCTCGTAAGACCTCCTCTTTTCGCAGTATGCGACGGTATGGGTGGGCATAAGGCCGGTGAGGTGGCATCCGACATCGCCGTTCGTGTCCTTGCGGCACGTGCGCCCCGCCAGACCGATGCGCAGGGCTTGAAGCAAGCGGTCGAGGAGGCCAACATATCCATAATCCATGCCGTCCATGAGGGTGAAGGCCGCGAAGGGATGGGCACCACATGCACAGCCGCCATTCTTGAAGACGAGCGATTGACCATCGCGCAGGTGGGAGATTCCCGTGCATACCTTCTCCATTCAGGTGCGCTGCAACAGATAACCCGCGATCATTCGCTCGTTGCCGATCTGGTGGACAGCGGTGAGATAACGCCGGAAGAGGCGCGCAATCATCCGTGGCGATCCTATATCACCCGCGCGTTGGGGCTCGATCCTCGCGTTGAGCCGGATATCTATGAGCTCAACATCCATTCGGGCGACAGGCTGATGCTTTGCTCGGATGGGCTCTACTCGATGGTTCGCGATGAGAAGATCGCAGATATCCTGAATCGCACGCCTGAACCGCAGAAGGCCGCCGATCGCCTTGTCAAAGCGGCGCTCGATGCCGGTGGATCCGATAACATAACCGTGATCGTCGTGGATGCGAACGTGACCTCCGAGCGCTCCATGAAAAGGATCACCCGCAAAGCCAAGGTGATGGCAGGCGTCATCATCGGGCTTCTTGTGACCGTGATCATCGCCGCCGCCATCGCATTCAATGTGATAGCGACGAATTCCGCTTATCTCGGAGAGGTGGATGGACGTGTGGCTATATACCAAGGGATCCCGGGAGATGTTGCCGGGATGACATTCTCCAGATTGGACGAGGTAACAGACGTTTCCCTGGATGATATCCAGCCCGGAACCGCAAGGCGCATACAGAACTTAGATATCCGCTGCGACTCCATCCAGGATGCGCGCGATCTTGTGAACGATTACAGGCAGGAAGCCTCCGCCAAGGATGGTTCTTCTGATACGCAGGGTTCCAAGGATGAACAAGATCCGCAGGATGCTTCGACAGCCAACGGAGATGCCTTGGGATCTGCAAGCGCCTCAGAAGACGCACAGGCAGGCGCATAAGATGTCAAGGCGCAATCTAGAACTCCTGCTCCTTTGCGTGGCGGCTCCAATAGTCATCGTGCTGTTCGCCATGATGGTCATCGCAGGTGGCCAGGCGCTATCGTTCAACACGCTGGGCGTTCCCATAGGGATATTCGCTGCATTCCTTCTGGCCCATGTCGCGATCAGGAAACTTGCTCCCAACGCCGATCCAGCTCTTCTACCCATAACGTTCGCGCTTTCGGGCATAGGCATCGCATTCGTCACCCGACTCGCACCGAATGCGGCGCCTCGCCAGCTCATATGGATGTTCGCAGGAGTGGCCATGCTCATACTGGTGCTCGTGCTCGTAAGGAACATCGATAGGCTGGCAAGCTACAAGTACACGCTCATGATCGCAGGCGTTCTGCTCTTGCTGGCTCCAATGCTTCCCGTCATCGGCGAGGAGATCAACGGTAGCCGGCTTTGGCTGAACCTGGGCGGCTTCTCCTTCCAACCCGGTGAGATCGCCAAGATCTGCATAGTGCTCTTCCTGGCCGCCTATCTCGCGCAGAATCGCGAGATGCTATCGGTGTTCACCTGGAAAGTGGGGCCTTTCAACCTTCCTTCGCTTCCCACGCTCATACCGCTTTTGGCGATGTGGGCATTGGCTTTCCTCATCGTCGTGCTCGAGAAGGATCTTGGCAGCGCGCTCGTATTGTTCTTGGTGTTCCTCGTCATGCTCTACGTCGCTACGGGGAAGAAGTTCTACGTCATCGTGGGCGTCATCCTTGCAGGGATCGCTGCGATATTGCTCTATTTCATGTTCTCGCACGTTCAAACCCGTGTGGAGGTCTGGCTCGATCCGTTCGCTGATGCTCAGAACAAGGGATACCAGATAGTCCAGAGCATCTTCTCCCTGGCCGATGGAGGACTGTTCGGCGTGGGGATCGGACGCGGCATGTCGGATGTCATCCCCTATGTCGAAAGCGACTTCATATTCTCTGCCATCGGCGAGGAGACAGGCCTTCTGGGAGCATCGGGCGTGCTCTTGCTGTATCTGTGCTTCGCCATCCGTGGCATCCTCACAGCAGCGCGTGCGAAATCCGATGTCAGCTCATTCACGGCCGTTGGCGTCACATCCATCGTCATACTTCAGGCATTCATCATCGTTGGCGGCGTTACGCGGTTGATCCCGCTCACCGGCATCACCTTGCCGTTCATAAGCCAAGGCGGATCCTCGCTTCTGGCGGGATTCATCATCGTGGCGCTGCTGTTGCGAGTGGGGGATGAGGCTACGGGCATAGGCAAGGAGATGTCCGCCGCCACGCAAACCTCCCTCCATGCGAACAGCGTTCTTGGGCGGGTGTCGCTCGGCAAGCGCCTAACAGGCTCGATGGTGATGTTCTCGGTGCTTTTCGCCCTTCTTGTCGCCAATCTCACATACATCATGGTGATAAACGCAGATGCCTACCAGAACATGCCGGGAAACGGTCACACCATAGCCAAGGAGGCTCGAAGCGAGAGGGGCACCATATCGACATACGATGGTGTTGTGCTGGCTGAGTCGGTCAAGGACGAGAACGGTGATTTCGTGCGGCAATACCCTGCGGGCAACCTAGCGGCGCACGTGGTCGGGTACTATTCGGCCAGATTCGGCACGAGCGGCATCGAGGCATCCATGAACGATACCCTGAAAGGCTCGGAGAACTTCGCCAGCTGGTCGGATGTGATCGATTCGCTCGCCGGGGTATCCACTCCCGGAAACGATGTGACCCTCACCATCAATTCCAAGATACAGGAGGCGGCGCAAAAAGCGCTCGAGGGCTATGCAGGTGCGTGCGTGGCCATCGATCCGAAGACCGGAGCCGTTCTGGCCATGGCATCCTCGCCCACATATGATGCTGCCGACATCGATTCTGTGATGGAGAGCGCGGCATCCGATCCCACCCAAAGCTCCTCCGTCCTTGTGAACCGTGCAACGAGCGCGCTCTACGCTCCGGGATCCACCTTCAAGATAGTCACCCTTTGTGCGGCTCTCAAAGATGGGATAACTACCGAGGACAGCGTCTATGAATCGCCCGCATCCATGGATATCGGAAACGCCCCTGTCACGAATGTGCACGATAAGAGCTTCGGGGATATAACCGTCGAGCGCGCATTCGAGGTATCCTCCAATGTCGTGTTCGGCCAGATAGGCGTCGAGCTCGGAGCATCAAGGCTCGTGAACGCAGCAGATGGTTTCGGATTCGGAGCCGATGTCGATTTCGAGCTTCCAGTGAAATCGTCCCTCATGCCCGATCCTTCGGAGATGACCGAGTGGGAGACCGCATGGGCAGCCTCCGGCGAGCCAGTCGGCGAACACGAGAGCCCGGCAGGGCCGCAGGCCACCGTTCTTGAGATGGCGCTTGTAGGATGCGCCGTAGCAAACGATGGCAACATAATGGATCCCTATCTGGTCGAAGGCGTTTTCAATGCCAACGGCGAGCGCAGCTTCAGCGCAAGTCCCAAACGATGGCTGCAAGCGACCGATGCTGCCACAGCCAGTCGTGTGCTCGAATGCATGAAGGGCGTGGTGCAAAACGGAACCGGCTCTCTGGCATCCGTCAAGGGAAGCGTGGTGGCAGGAAAGACCGGAACCGCCGAGAATTCCGGAAAGGCGAACAACAGCTGGTTCGTCGGGGTGCTGAATGCTGACAGCTCCAAGAATGTTGTCATCGCGCTCATGATAGAGGAAGCAGGCGAAGAGACTTCGGCGGCATCTAGGGTGCGCAGCGTCTTCGAGACCGCGCTTGCTATCGCAGGGGATCAGTGATCGAGCGATGATGATAACAATCGGCAGCAACGACCGACAACGAGCACCGATGATGAGGATGAGCGTGGCATTTGAAGGCATATTCCCCATTTGGATGTCGAATTTCAACGTCAAATGGGGTATCCTTAAAAAACTACGCATTGAAACGGAATACAAACAGCTACAAGAAATGTGTGGAGGATGGTTATGACTGGACGCGGACCTATGACAGGTAGGGTCTTCGGTGGCCGCTATGAAGTGGGAGAACGTATCGGCATCGGAGGGATGGCCGAAGTATACAGCGCGCAAGATACCGTTTTAGGACGTATCGTTGCGATCAAGGTCATGTTGCCGCAATATGCGGAAGATCCCGATTTCGCACGCAGATTCCGGCAGGAAGCGGCAGCAGCCGCCAATCTTCAAAGCCCGTATATCGTCAATGTATATGATTGGGGTCATGATGATGATACGTACTTCATCGTCATGGAGTACATCCGCGGCTCCGATCTGAAGACCGCGATCCAGCAGCGCGGGCCTATCAATCAGCGCAAGGTGGCAGAGATCGGCACTCAGGTGTGCCAAGCGCTCACGGTCGCGCATAAGCAAGACATAATCCATCGCGATATCAAACCGCAGAACATCATGGTTCAGCCTGATGGCAATGTGAAGGTGATGGACTTCGGCATCGCACGTGCTAAGAACTCCACTTCGGACAAGACGCAGACAGTGCTCGGAACGGCTCACTATGCATCTCCTGAGCAGGCTCAGGGAAAGGATCTCACCGCTGCATCCGATATCTATTCTCTTGGAATCGTGCTCTATGAGGCCGTAACGGGAACCCTTCCGTTCGATGGCCCTGATGCCGTGAGCGTTGCCCTCATGCAGGTGCAGGATTTCCCGCCTGCTCCCCATGAGTTCAACCCGAATATCGATCCCGATCTCGAGACCATCATCATGACGGCTATGGAGAAGGATCCAAATCGCCGTTTCGCTACCGCCAACGATATGCGCCTTGCATTGAACAACTACCTTGCGGGACGCCCTGTATCCGCGGCGAACAACGGTTTCACCAGTGCGCAGACGCAAGTCATAGCACCTATCGGCGCTGCTGCGGGAAATGCCATGGGAGAGACCCAGGTCATGCCCGTAACGCAGGCTATGAACGCAACGCGCGGATCCCATGCGGCAGGGCAGACCTATCGAAGCGGCAACGATGAGGCCGAAGCTGCTGCAAAGAGGAAGAAACGCAACATCATCATAGCTGTGGTCGCGGTGCTTGCCATCGCGATCATCGGGATAGCGGCGGCGTTCGCACTAAGTGGCGAGCGCACAGAGGTTCCTGATGTCGTGAACCAGCCGGCCGAACAGGCGCAGCAAATGCTCGAGGATGCCGGATTCAAGGTCAAGATCAACAATGTCACCGATGACACCGCTGCACCGGGCACTGTCATCAATCAGGATCCGAAGGCCGGATCCCAGGCTCCTAAGGGATCGACCGTAACGATCGATGTGACGCAAGGCACCGAAGAGGTGGATATACCCGATCTCTCCAATCTCACCGTGGACGAGGCTCGAAAAGCTCTCGCTACGGCCGGATTCACCGTGGGGGATACCACAAAGGATTACAGCGAGGATATAGCTGAGGGAAGGGTCATGAAGCAAGACCCTGCTGCCGGCACGAAGGCAAAGGTGGGAACGAAGGTCAATCTTGTCGTGTCGCAGGGATCGAACAATGAAGATGTCCCTGATCTGAGCGGCCTTAGCATCCAAGCAGCACGTTCCAAGGCTGAAAGCGCCGGATTCGTATTGGTCGAAGGAAGCCATGAATACAGCGATGAATACTCTGCGGATATCGTGATGTCCCAAACTCCTGCTGCCGGAACGAAGCTCCAGAAAGGGTCTTCCATTACCGTCAAGGTGTCGGATGGCAAGAAACCCGATGAGCGCGTTACTGTTCCGGGTGTCCTTGGTGAGACAGAGCAGAGCGCCCGCAACAAGATCGGTAATGCTGGTCTCAAAGTGAGCGTTGAGTACGAGTCTGTGAGCGATCAATCATCCGACGGTAAGGTGCTCAATCAGAATCCGGGTGCACAGCAGAAGGTGGATAAGGGAACATCGGTAACGATCATTGTCGGCAAGTATTCCGGTGGAGGATCCGGAACCCCTTCCGATTAGTCGATCGATCGGTATCCTGACGTTTAAAGATGTGAAATGAAAAAGGCTGCGCATATGCAGCCTTTTTTAACAGCCCCGACCCTCGAAAAGGATGAACCCACCATACAAGGTGGGTGTTCGCAGCTTGCTTCCTGGCTTTCGTATCAACGGATACGAATCCCCATTTCACACGCAATGTAGAACTCCCTTTTATCAAGCATCGGTCCATCGCAAAAATGTGAGGGCGGAGCCTGATACTTAGTATATCCCATGACGTGCTGTAAGGTTGAGCAGATATCATATGTTTGCTTTCCGTTGATGATATGGGATCACCCATTTTGTGCTCTTCCATCAAACAATCCCGTTGTTCTCTATCGGTTTATAAGCACTTGTCTTAAGGCGGGATCCTCGCCTCGATGCGTGCCTTCATCCCATGACCTGATAGTACGCATGGCATGGCCATTTACGATAGAATACTCGTGTGAATATTCATGGATCCTCGAAGGAGCGAAGCATGGCTCGACTTTTCGGAACTGATGGCGTTCGTGGTGTGGCTAATATAGAGCTGACGAACAGGATAGCCTATAGGCTTGGCCAAGCCGCGGTGGTCTTTCTCGGGAAGACCATCATTGTGGGGAAGGACACGCGCCTTTCAGGCGACATGCTCGAGTCGGCTATGGTCGCAGGCATTACCAGCGCAGGAGGAACCGCGCTTCTTGCAGGCGTCATCCCCACGCCTGCCGTAGCACTGCTCGTGCGCAAGCTCTCTGCTGCCGGAGGAGCTGTTATATCAGCTTCCCATAACCCTCCGGAGTACAACGGCATTAAGCTGTTCGATTCGCTCGGATACAAGCTGCCTGATGCATTGGAGGACAAGATCGAAGCGTTCATCAGGAATGGTGGCTTGGAAGGCAGCGCATCGCAGGGTGATGCACTATCTGCCACAGATTCTCAGCCCGATGGTGCTGATCCCATGCCTTCCGGAAGCGATCTTGGTTTCGCTGTTCAACTGAAGGATGCTCTCGATATCTATATCGACCATGCAGTGGATTCGATACGCTCTCAGAACATCGATTTCAAGGGAATGCATATCGCGCTCGATACAGGGCATGGCGCTTCATCGCTCACGAGCCCTGAGGCGCTTCGACGATTGGGTGCCGAAGTCGATGTCATAAACGATGATTATGACGGTTTCGATATCAACGTAGGATGCGGTTCCACCCATCTCGAACCATTGATGGAGCTCGTGGAGAAGACCGGAGCTGACTTGGGTATCGCTCATGACGGCGATGCCGATCGCGTGATGATGGTATCTTCCACAGGACGCGAGATAGACGGCGATATCGTCGAGGCTGTCTGCGCCATCGACATGAAATCACGAGGTGTCCTGGCGAATAATACCGTGGTCAGCACGGTGATGTGCAATCTTGGCTTCACCCATGCCATGCATGATGCGGGGATCGATGTCGTTCAGACGAAGGTCGGAGACAGGTACGTGCTCGAAGAGATGCGCGCCAATGGATATTCCATAGGTGGCGAACAATCAGGTCATATGATCCTGCTCGATTACAACTCCACAGGAGATGGACTTATGACCGCCGTCCAGTTCATCGCAGCAGTGAAGCGCAGCGGCAAGCATGTCGATGAGGCCATCGATGTCATGCAGAAGTATCCTCAAACGCTGATCAATGTAAGGGTGTCGGATAAGCAAGCGGCAAGCGAGAGTCAAGCTGTTCTGGATGCCGTCCGCAGTGCTGAGGAAGAACTTGGCGAGGATGGTCGTGTGCTCTTGCGTCCCAGCGGCACGGAGCCTGTCATCCGTGTCATGGTGGAAGCATCCACGCAAGAAGACGCTGATCGTCATGCGCGTGCCATCGCCTCTGTGGTCGAGAAGGCCTAGCTGATCCCATTTCGGCTATCTAGACGGTCAGAGATGCTTGTCGCCTCACCTGCGGGCAAGAAGAGCAGGGAGTTGCTTTAGGAATATCCCGAACAGCACAAGGAGGGCGCCGGTGAGCACAAGAGGAGAGGGTGCATCTCCCACGATCGCCCAAGCGGCAAGGATGCCAACGGGAAGCTCGCTCGAGGCCATGATGGATACCATCCCGGCCGTTAGCTTCGGACTTGCGTAGTTGATGACGGTAGTGGGAAACAGTATCCCCAATACCGACAGAGCAGCCGATACCAACCAGATGTCCGCGTTCTGCACGGCTGCAACATAGGCACCCGGGCCTGCGCTCGATGTCACTATCAATCCGCCTGTTGCGAGCATGGTGGCTCGAAGGGCTGTAGGTTGTCCTACCCCGATGATCCCTGAGAAATACAGGAACAGCGCATAGAACACGGCAGAGCCTAGGCCGAATGCGACCCCAATCGGATCCAGCTTCGGGACGCTTCCGTCAACCAATCCTGTGGCCAGAACGGTTCCTGCGAGGATGATGGCTATCGAGATAACGGTCGAGAGTGTCGGAAGCTTGCGTTTGTGGATGCATTCGATCAGAACGCTCACCCATACGTATTGGAACAGCAAAGTGAGCGCAGCCGAACTTGGCAAGAGCGTTACAGCTGTGTAATAGCAGATGGATGTGCATCCGGTGAACAGACCGAGCACCATCATCGAGCATAGTGTCTTGGCATCCACCCATTGGATGCGTCGGATGATCATGAACGCTAAGCATGCTAGAAGAGCGATGAGGTATTGTATGGGAAGGAACGCAGATGGGAATATCCCGTTTTCGTTAGCCGTCTTTATGACAGGAACGATGAAGCCGTAGCTCGAACCGGCGATGAAGATCAGCATCGAGTTGGCAAGCGTTCTGTTCGCTTTGACGGCGTTGCTCCTATCCAAAGTAGAACGCCTCTTCAGAGCTCACCCAGTAAGGCTCGTTCCAATTCGATTCCGTGCTGGCGATACGATCCTTAGGTAGCGATCCTATCAGATCGATGAGCTCATCCACGCTATCCACGAACCGGTAGTCATCCCAAGAGAATCCCGGCATGAATCCTTTGTCGATCATCTCTTGTATGAGCGAACGCAAAGGATCGTAGAAGCCATCGATATTCAGGAAGAAGCAAGGAGCTGGGGTCAGGTTGAGGCGCACCCGTACCATGATCTCGCTGATCTCTTCGAGCGTGCCTACTCCTCCCGGCATCGCTACAAACACATCGCCCAGCTCGATCATCTTGGCTTTTCGTTCGTTCATGGTGTCCACTACGATGAGCTCTGTGAGCTCGTGTTGCGCCACCCCTGCTTCGATGAAGAAGTTCGGCTCGACACCTATGACATCGCCGCCCGCTTCGAGCACTGATTTCGAAAGTATGCCCATAAGCCCTACCGAGCTTCCGCCGTATACGAGCGTGTTTCCGCTTCGTCCGATCCAGTTTCCAAGAGCATGGGCGCTCTTCGAGAAATCCTCGTCAGTACCGGGATTCGATCCGCAATATACCGTGATGTTCATCCGTTTTCCTTGTGTGAGCCTTCTATGAGCGTTCTATCGGCAAGCTATTATCTCATAGTGGAACAAATGCATCGGATGCGGCTTTTCAGCGCTTACGGCAGCGGTACGATATTCCAGCTATATCCTTCTAAGAGCTTCCCAACCTGCCATGGTGATGCAGCTGGGAACCACTTTTCCGATGAGGCGTAACAGGAGCGATTGCGGGCTTGCGCATGCAACGGCGAAATGCGCCTTGTTCGCGCACAGGGCGGCTCTGACCACCGAGCTCGCGCTTTGTTGGCCGAGAAGATGTCCTACGTCGTGACCGCCGCCTGAGTTTCTGGCAACCTTCTCGAATCCGGTCTTGACCCATGTGGGGCAAAGAGCCGTTGCGGTTATGCCGCTTCCATGCAGTTCCCATCGAAGAGCCCGGGTATAGCGAAGGACGAACGCTTTCGAGGCTGCGTAGACATTCATGTGGGGAAGCGGCGTGAAAGCTGCAGCCGATGCGACCTCGATGATATGCGACCCACGTTCCATATGAGGCAGGCATGCGCGTGTCATGTCCACAAGCGAGCGGCAGTTCAGATCGATCATTGAATCGACGGCGCTATCTGTGAGCGTTGACCAGTCGCCGAACTTACCGAAACCGGCAGAATTGACCAGATACACGATATTGACCGGTTCCTTTTCGAGCTCGACTTTGATGGAGTCGATAGCATCCCTTGATGCAAGATCGGTTGCGATCACCTTGCAAGGGGTGTCCAGTGAACTTGCCACTTCCTCTAGCTTGCTCTTCGTAAGGGAGATGAGCCATAGTTCATCGCATTTCTGCATTCTATCGATCTGGATGGCGAACTCGCGCCCGATGCCGGACGAGGCTCCTGTGATAACGGCGATACGCTTCTTGAGCGTCTTGCTTTTCATTGTGATCATGCCTGCTTTCTGCAAATCGGATCATTTCCTTGAAGAATATGATAAGGACGGCTCGATGGATGCAGAAGCTGGTGGTTATAACGAAAACGAAACGAAAACATTGAAGTGAAGGGGTGTGAGGGAAGGCCATCAATGGGATAAAGCTGTAAATTCAACGTGAGAAATCCATCAAGACCCACCGCCTTGCGTTGCGCAATGAGAAAAGGCGCGAGTGAGCCGCGCCTTTCAGGATCCGATATGTGCATAGATCGATTTAGAGCACTTAGTAGAGAGAGAAGAAGTACTCCAGTTCATCCTGCCAGCTATCAAGGTCGATCTGCCATTTGCCATCGACATGGTTCACATCGACATCGAAATACGACTCATCCGCTTCGGTGTTGTGAACAGCATTCATCAAAGCAGTGCCGATCTTGCTGTAGGCTTCCTGATCCGTGAGGCTGCCTTCGCTGGTCTCGGTGATGACCTTCACGAGCTCATCATAGAAATTTGTGAGGATATCCGCCGCGCTCTTCACCATGACATCGTAATCGGCCTCGGCCTCATCTCCGGAGTTAAGGGCGTAGTCAGGGGTGTAATCGAAATCGTCCAGCATTGCATCGGCAAGCTCTGTGGGATCGACGCCGCATCCTTGGAGGGTGATATCGATGTCGTAATCATGCATGATCTCATCGAAAGAGGACTCCATCAGATTGGCGATGGTCGAGACCATCTGCGGATCCTTGTTCTTCAGCTGATCGAGATAAGGATCGACCGCATCGAATATCTCTTGATCCTCAGCATCGATATCTGCAGAAGCACTCGATTGGGTCTCAACGACTATGTTCCTTCCGGAGGTGTCGTAATTATCAAGTGAATCCAGCACCGAAAGGCCAATGAACATGGTGATGCAGTTGACGATGATCATGATCCCCGACAACACGATGCCTATGATGCCGCAGATCTTCCCGCCCTTTGCTGAACCTTCTGTGCCTCCGGCCTTGAAGTACTTCCCGGCTTGCACGATGGCGATGATGCCGAGGATGATGCCGACGATGGGGATCCAGCAAAAGACTATCGCCAAGATCCCGAGCACGAGAGCGGGTGTAGGCGAAGGTGTTGGTGCAACATAGGAGCCAGCTGGCGCTGCAGGCGGTACCGGTTGCGCAGGAGATGCAGGAGGAACCGGTTGTGCAGGCTGTGTGCCCGGCGCGGGAGGCGCAGGCTGGGTATTCGGGGCTGCTGCAGCGTTCTCGACCGGTGTTGATGTCTGAGACTGGTCTGCAGAGGGCGGCGGGTATGCTCCGGTGTTCGCCGTCTGATCGCTGGCCGCAGTATTCGGCATTTGTGCCGTCTCTTCTGGTGCAACCTGTGGCTGCGTTTCAGGCTTCTTGTCCATTTCGTCCATCTTAAACTCCTCAACAATCATCGGACATGGATGTTCCCAATGTCCTTATTCTATCTTTAACATAATGGTTTTGATCTGACGACTTTACATAAATGCATTTTCAGATCAAAAAGCTCGGTTTCAATGGATATCTGTGATAGTTTGTATTGGTCTAGTGATTGGAGAAGAAATGCGATACGAATTCGACGATATAGTGCTCACCTGCAACGAGGATATTGCAGAGGAGGAGGCCAGAGCATATGTGGATCATCTGCAGGAAAAGCTCGGAGGCACCCTTGAGAGCGTGGATGTGAAGATAGACGGAGATTATGCCGATCTGTCCTACAGATTCCAGGAGTCCACAGAGCCATTCGAGAGGATCCGCAGGATAACCGGATACTTGGTCGGAACTCTTGATAGGTTCAACGATGGGAAGCGTGCTGAAGAAGCCGATCGCGTTAAACACAGCATCTAGGTTTTGATGCGCTTCTGAACGGTAGGGTCAGCAGGAATACGTCCAGAGATTTTGGCACTGTGAGAGGATGCGCTTCATATCCCAGCTTCGAGCGCTCCTTTCTTCGGAATTCGGATCGCGCACTTCCACTGTGCCATCGTCATTTGCGTTTACGAGGACGATGAAATGCCCCTCGGTTGTGAAGTCGCCAGGGCCGACGATGCAGATGATGGGATGTCCCATGCGAAGTTGAGCCATCACCGCATTCGGATCGGAGGTCAATTCGCGCGCCTTGAGCCCCAGCTTCTGTGCCCCTTCGGACATGAAGAGCCAGCTGGTGGATCCGCTATCCGCATACCCCGATTCCTGGCTGAAAGATGCCATGGAGATCGGATCCATGTTCTTGCGCCCTGTTAGATAGACATACACCATGCTTAAGGCGCAAGGCCCGCATCCATGTGTCTGGATGGTTCCTCCTGCATAAGGCTCCTGTGCCCAAGCGGAGTCTATTTGGTAGAGATAAGGCATCTGCCCACGATTCCACTCCGATGCAGGCGTGCTCAACATCGTCTCCGGTGGTTGAGCGAAAAGGTCGAGCTCCAAGCATTCGCCGAAGATGGAAAGGCCATTAACGGCTGCAACCGTTCCCAATGCCAGTAGTGCAAAGGCGATAGCTGCCAGCACTTTGGCTGTATGCGCTTTTCGGTTGCCATGGTTGTTTCGACGACGAAGATGGGTGCGTTTCGAGGAGGTAAGATAGTCCGAGTTATATCTCGAGAACCGCACATTGTCGTCATACGTGGGGAGGGATTCAAAGGGATTCGCTGCCGGAGTAGTGCGCGAACCTGCATATCTGATGTGATATTTGTTCATCGGATCGTATGCGCTTGCTTTGCCTTTTTCGCCAATATGCGTCGTCATGGATCCTCCATCTTCGCCGCCGATGCTGAAGATGGTAGGCAACGCGTCGCTTAAAGGTCTCATAGCGATCCATTATCTTTTCCTTAAATCACCTTAATCTTTCCTTAAGTTTTGTGCATAGGGAATGCGTTTGCCTGTCGGATCGCGCAGGTAGGGGATAGAATGCTCATATGGATGGACAAAGTGCGCATACTGATGGAGCAGGCAACGTCCCTATAGTTGAGGCTTCTCCCTATTCGATATTGGTGCTCGATGATGAGGTGGCGATCGCCGATCTTGTCAAGGAGATATTCCAGGCAGAGGGCATGAAAGCCCATGCATACTATGATCCGAAGCGTGCTCTTGAGGCAGTCCGATCTGAGAAGTTCGATCTGGCAATCGTGGACATAATGATGCCCGTTATGGATGGATACGAGTTCTGTAGAGCTTTGCGTCAGATATCCGATGTTCCGGTTGTGTTCTTGAGCGCCAAGGACGAGGAGACCGATATCGTGGTGGGGTTTGCACTTGGAGCCGATGACTACGTCGTGAAGCCCTTCAAGCCGCGTGAGCTTGTGGCGCGGGTGAAAGCACGGCTTCGGCATACTGCCGCACAGAGCGAAAAGCCCGATCCTGCGGTCGATGGCGGTGATGTTTTGGAGGCGCAGGGGATCGTGGTCGACACCAAGGCTCACGAGGCGTTCCTTCATGATGTTGCGCTTTCGCTAACGCCGAAGGAGTTCGCCATATTATCCGAGCTACTGATAAGGAAAGGGGAGCCTGTTCCTTCCGCAATGCTTTACGAGCACTGTTGGCAAGAAGCGCCGGATGCCTCTTCAGCTAACACGATAATGGTGCACATAAGGCATCTGCGCACGAAGCTTGCGAAGGTGGATTCATCGAAGGAATTCATCGAGACGGCGTGGGGTGTGGGCTACAGGATACAGGCGTGATGCTCGATGGATGATAAGAGCCTTCCACGCAATGCGGGAGTAGGATCCCAGACCAAGGTCCTACAGCGTAGGCTGTCCTTGCGTTTGTTGCTCGATTGGGTCGTGTACACCATCGCCTTCATCATCATCGCAGCGCTTTTGAACGCTTTCGTCGTTCCTCCCATTGCGGAGATGGTGGCGCGCAATACATCCGAGTGGTTCTATTGGGATAAGAAGGACTACCCGCTATCCGTCTGCCTGCAGCAGCTGGATGGCGCTCTTCTGGCAGTGGAGGATCTTTGGGTCACGGCTGAGGAGAGGGATGCGATCTCGCAAGAGGTAGAGGATCGCTCGATGCAGCTAGTGCAGAACAAAGGGGTGGTCTCCACCGAGGATCTTGCTGTCGAATTCTCGGATATGGTTCCTTACGCGAATATGGACGAGATACCGCCCGAGTCTCCGATCTATGTGAGCATCGATGGAGGCAATCCCGAATGGACATATACAGATGATATACAGCAGCGAGCCATCCGCAGCATCTTGGGGATCCAAGGCGATGACCGTGATTGGCAGATACTCGAGACGCCCACGAACTTCGAGATCAGAAACTTGCATACTTATCGTATCTTTCGCGAATTCAAAGCTCCTGTGGTTATCTTCCTTTACTTCGCAGGCTGCATGGTGCTCGTATTTCTCGGGTATAGGCGCTCGCTTCGATATTTCGATGAGCTCTCCGGTGCGGTCAGCGAATTGCTCAAGGACAGGACGAAGCCCGTGGAGCTCTCATCGCAGCTTCTCATAACCCAATACGAGCTCAACTCCATACGGCTGACATCCCTTGCCGATGAGCGTGCAGCGGCGGCTGCTGAGCAGCGCAAAGATGAGCTCGTGGCCTATCTGGCTCACGACATAAAGACGCCCCTCACGTCTGTGATGGGCTATCTTATGCTTCTCGATGAGGCACCGGAGCTTCCGGAGGATGTGCGCAGGCGCTATATCCGAATAGCCAGCGAGAAGACGGAGCGCCTTGAGGAGCTCATCGACGAGTTCTTCGAGATCACCCGTTATAACCTTCATTCGATCCCCATCGAGAGGGAGAATGTGAGCCTTTCGATGCTTTGCCAGCAAGTCGTCGAGGAATTCTTCCCCGCATGCGAGGCTAAAGGCATCAGGGTCGATGTGGATGTTCTGGAGGAGTCGACCATATTCATCGACCCCGATAAGGTTGCCCGGGTGCTTGGGAATATCATGCGCAATGCTGTGGCGTATGCCAATCCTGGCAGCACTATAGAGCTGAGCGTGAAGAAGGACGGTTCAAGCTGGCTGATCAGGATAGAGAACGAAGGTCGTGAGATATCGGAGCATCATTTGAAGAGCATATTCGAGAAGTTCTATCGGGCAGATGGCTCTCGATCGAGCGAGTCTGGAAGATCGGGTCTTGGTCTTGCGATCGCAAAGGAGATAGTGGAGGCGCACGGCGGTTGCATCAGCGCAACTAGCGATGCGGGGCGTACCGCCTTCACGGTCGAGTTGCCTGAATGAACCTGGGAAACTTAGTTTTCTTTATTTCTGGTGCAAGAACTATATGATCCAATAACAAAGGTCAGGCAAAAATGATGCCTGACCTTATGTTTTTATGGAGCCAACGACCGGACTCGAACCGGTGACCTACGCATTACGAGTGCGTTGCTCTACCAACTGAGCCACGTTGGCTTGATAAAGCTAGCAAAGTATAGCTTAAACCGCTCCATCATTTCAAGGAACAAATATGAAATCAGATGGTTTGCGCGAAAACCACGCTGTCAAGCGATCCCAAAGCGGTTCCGCTGTTGATCGGAGTCCAGACCTTCTTGCCATCGGAATCGGTATAGGCATATTCGATCGAGACATCCTCGTTGACAACGGGGATGTCCTTGAAAGAATCGGTGATCGCTTGCGAGATGAGATCCATCTTCTGCTCATCTGACATGCTGGCAAGATCGGGATTCTGTGATATCGCGCTGATGGATTCGGTGAGCTTGTCCTTGAAAGCCGAAGCGCTCTTCGAAGATATGGTTATATTGGCTACGGCGTTTGATCCGTCAACTTCCACGCTGTTGATGTTGTAATCGAAGCCGTCAAGCACCATGTTGGCAAACTCTTCGTTGCTGATGCCGTATTCGCTTATACCTTGCTTCTCGGCTTCAGAGGCTATCTGTTGCACTACCTCTTCATCTGCGTTCTTGTATCCATCGAACTCCTGGGTGATGGCTTCACGGATGGTCTCTTCCGGGCTTGGACCGCATGCTCCCAATGCACAAAGCGTGAAAGCAGCCAAAGCCATAGCTGCAGCAACGATGCCGATCTTCTTCAACTTCATGAACTCCTCCTAGAAACATGTGTTTTCTTGGATAGGCAAAAACTCCGGGAATTTCCAAGTTGCCCGATACATATCCAATCAAATCACTTACAATATGGATACTTTATCAGCTTAGTTTGCACTTTGCTTGCAAATGAGCAAAAAGCGTAGCTTTGTGGTAATCTTTTCGATTAGTTTTCAGAGCGGTTCACGCAAACAGGATTTTGGAGGTTTCAATGAAGATTCTCGGTATGGGCGTTCCGGAGCTTCTTATCATTTTGGTAGTCGTTCTTTTGATCTTCGGACCAAAGAATCTTCCAAAACTCGGCAGTGCTCTTGGCAAGACCGTCAAAGGTCTCCGCGAAGGCATGGGCGCTGGTAAGAAAGAGGCCAGCGAAGCCAAGGATGACGATGATTCTGCAGATGATGTAGAGGTCGTTTACGAGAGTGCCGATGCATCTGATGGCGAATCAGAGGCCAAGGCTGCTCCCAAGAAGGTCAAGAAGGTCGTCGTCAAGAAAGCCGAATAACCGATCAGAAAAATCCGGGTCATCTTCATATGCTCATGACCCGGTTTATGCGTTAGGTGGATCGTGCACGCTTGCCCAGACAAGCGTGCCTTCATGTTAGAAGGGGATCGAGAGCAAGTTATGGCAGACAGCAACTATATCCTTACTCAGGAAGGACGCGAGAAGCTCGAAGAAGAGCTTCACTATCTTGAAACGGAAAAGCGTGCTGAGATAGGAGAGCGCATCAAGACGGCTCGCGAATTCGGCGATATCTCCGAGAACTCGGAATACGATGATGCGAAGAACGAGCAGGGCATGATGGAGGCGCGCATCGCTGAGATCACGAGGATACTTTCCGAGGCAACGGTAGTCAGCACCCCTAAGCGTTCTTCTAAGGTGAACATCGGATCCACCGTAACCGTGAATATGGGTGGCAAGGAGCGCGTGCTCTCCATCGTTGGCGGAGCTGAGAGCGATGCTGCAAGCGGGAAGATCTCGAACGAGTCTCCTGTGGGCGCTGCGTTGCTCGGTCATAAGAAGGGCGAGAAGCTCACCGTCGTGGGGCCGACGGGGCGCGAGACTGAGATAGAGATTTTGAAGATCGAACACTAATGGTTACGTATGATCTATTTATAGATCATACGTAGCTGACGCTGCGGTTCCGACGGGCACCTGCCCTTGCCCCTTGTTTTGGGCGCATCGAGTGGCGAAGCACACTCGGCCCAAAGGCGGGGCAATTGCAGGCACCGGTCGAAGCCTCGCTTCCTTTGCGGCGACCAGTTCCTATTATTATTTTTTGTTTATTCATATTCATCAAGCTTCGTGGTGCGCTAAACAGTTGATCTACATATAGGGGAAAAGATGACAGAGAATGTTGAGACCATAGAGCAGATCGAGGATGATCCGATCGAGGTCAGGCGTGCGAAGAGAGCCGCTCTCATCGAAGCAGGCATCGACCCTTATGGGCATGCCTTCGAAAGATCGGATGATATCGCCCATCTGGAGGAGCGCTATGCAGGCCTTGAGGATGGGCAGACCACCGAAGATGAGGTATCGCTTGCAGGGCGTGTCATGGCGCGTCGCGTTCAAGGCAAGATCGCTTTCTTGGAGCTCATGGATCCAACAGGCATCATCCAGCTTTTCTGTCGCATAAACACCCTTGGTGAAGATATGTTCGCAGCGATAAAGGATCTCGACGTGGGAGACTGGATCGGCGTGCACGGCGTCATGATGCGCACGCGCCGCGGACAGCTATCCGTTGCGGTCGATTCGTTCGAGTTGCTGTCGAAGTCGTTGCGCCCGCTTCCGGAGAAGTTCCATGGGCTTACCGACAAGGAGACAAGATACCGCCAGCGCTATGTCGACCTCGTGGTGAACCCGGAGGTTCGCACCACATTCGAGCGCAGGTCTAAGATAGTATCCGCCATCCGTCGCTATATGGAAGATCAGGGCTTCATGGAGGTGGAGACCCCATTTTTGCATCCCATCATCGGTGGTGCGAACGCAAAGCCGTTCGTAACGCACTTCAACGCGCTCGATCGTGACTATTACCTGCGCATCGCAACCGAGCTTCCGCTGAAGCGTTTGCTCGTAGGTGGTTTCGAGAAGGTGTTCGAGATGGGTCGCATCTTCCGCAATGAGGGGATGGATCCGTATCACAACCCGGAATTCACCACCATGGAGGCCTATCAGGCATTCACTGATCTGAGCGGCATGATGGCGCTTACGGAAGGATGCATCAAGGCGGCGGCAGAGGCTGCTTGCGGCGGTCTTCAGATCGAGTACCAAGGGCAGGCGATAGACCTTTCAGGTACGTGGCGGCGTGCCTCCATGATCGAGCTTGCAAGCGAAGGCGCGGGTGAGGATGTATCGTTTGCGCGCAGCCGTGAAGAGCTTGTGGCTATTCTTGAGCGCAACGGTGGCAACGCCGATGATGCTTGGGGCAAGGGAAAGCTCATCGCCGAGATCTTCGAGGCGGTGGCCGAGGAGAAGCTCATCCAGCCCACATTCGTCATAGATCATCCGCTCGAGGTGTCGCCGCTTGCGAAGAAGAAGCCGGATGATCCCGAGCTCACGCAGCGATTCGAGCTCTTCATCTGCGGGCACGAATATGCAAATGCTTTCACCGAGCTGAACGATCCGGTGGATCAGGCCGAGCGCTTCCATGTGCAGGTAGAGGCCAAGGATATGGGCGATGATGAGGCGATGGGATTCGATGCGGACTACATCCGCGCGCTTGAATACGGAATGCCACCGGCCGGAGGTGTGGGCATCGGCATCGACCGCTTGGTCATGCTGCTCACCGATTCTGCGACCATCCGTGATGTGCTGCTGTTCCCCCACATGCGCGACGAGGCATGAGGTTTAGTGTTCGGAGCTGGGAAGATGTAATTTAGGAAGCGGAAAAGCTTACCAATTTACCAACGATTTACTAATTTTTATCGCCAACTCAAAACGGGACTGAAAAAAAGGACCGATCTTAGATCGGCTCTTTTTGCATTTAATGCTGTATCCAATCGCAGAATATTTCCGACCTGTTTAGGGTGGGTAGGATTCCTAATCATCCCAAGTATCGTGAAATAGATTATTCAACCTTTCCCATTCTGCATCCGAACGAGAATCTTGATACATCCAATATCCAAGATTGCTGTTGTATTGAACGTTTCGTGCATCGCTGGGAATCCCAGATGGATAACCATTACCGCCGTTACTGCTATAACCGCCATGATTGGCTGAAGTTTGGGCTGCTGCCTGACGTGCTGCTTCTTCCTCCGCAGCTATACGATCCAACTCTGCGATCTGCGCGTTCACAGCATCGGCTTGTGTCTGATTCGCTTGAATCATCCCATCATAGTCAGATGCATCGCTCCAAATCACATTGGGAAATGCTTCGTTGTCGGCTGCGATCAATGCGTTCAAAGCGTTAATCGCATCAAGGTTAGCGGCCAGTGTATCCCGATCCGTTGATGCGATGTCGATAGCCAGATATGGAGCGGCCTGCTCGGTGTGGTAGGTATGGAGCCATTCTATTATCGCGTTGATGCGGCTTTGAACCTCGCCCGTGTAAAGGTCGTACAGATACTCGCTACCATCCGCATACAGAAACGCTTCCTTTTCTGTCGATTCCAGCGCTTGAAGCTCGCCGAGTGCCTGCAGTGCCTGTGCATGCGGATCCTCTGCTTCCTGATCGAACGCAACCATCGCATCAAGTTGCTCTTGGTAATACCGCTCTGCATTCTGATTGAATTCACTCTTCTGCAAGCTGTCTGCATAGGCGAAGCCGCCTACACACAACGCTGCAATAGCCACGCAGGCTGCCACGATACCTATGAGCACTTTAGTTTTCTTCGATCCCTTTGTTGAAGATGCCATGATCCCATCCTTCCCTTTGCCTACACGCTAAGTGGATGGGCTTCTTGGCTGAATGTAGAAGAGCATCCACTACAATTCGCCAAAACTGTAAGACCTCTCTCATAAGAAGCCAAAGCAGATGCCCTTCAGCATCGCTTCTTATAAGAGTTAGTAAATATGAGGGTTACAGTTTTGGCATCTTCCATTTTATAAAATGAGACGGATAGCATCAATACTTCTGATTGGAGTGAATCGTCTTCGCGGTATGGGCAATGAAGACGATCGCGATTCTGTTATTTGGATAGGCAGCAAGCAGTTGTTCAAGCGGAAGAAGCTAGGATACTCCCCGCCTTTATGATCGGCCATCGAGTTAGTCTTTATCCGATCTCCTTGGAGCGTAGGTGAGTCAAATGCTACTTCGATCCCGATATGGTGCGGCGCAATGTTAGCTAAAGGGTGAAATGGTAAGGAAATGCCAGTTCGACCCCATTGCGCTAAGGCTTGGGCGATCATTTTGGTGTCGAAGTGGTGTTTACGCGGTCGAAGCCGACAGCGTGCGCGCCATCATCGTTAACGCGCCGAAGAGCAGCACTCATCGCGCTTTATCCTTCATTACAAAAAGCAAACAATTTGCGATCAAAATGTATTTCCGATCGATTTCCAAATAGAGTTGCTATAAGCGTGTTTTATCGAAAACGGCTTTTCTGTATAATTCATAATCGCTGTTCCTTATTCGCGCCTAAAGGTAAAGATGATGGCGTGCGCAGTGCTCCGCATATTGCAAACCGCATGACTGAGGCGTATGTTAGATGGATCTTACAGAAATTGACAACACATTGATAGCATCACCGGAGATCAAGATGAATATAGCCGATCTTCTAGGTGAGATGCCCGGCGGATTCTTCGTTTACCATGCCGATGGAGACGAGAGTCTGGTCTATGCGAACGATGCATGCCTTCGTATCTTCGGCTGCGAGACGCTCGATCAATTCAAGGAGCTCACGGGATTCACCTTTCCCGGCATGGTGCACGAAGATGATATCGAAGAGATAGAACGCTCGATCTCCGAGCAGATCGCAAAAGACATCCACAAGATGGATTATGTCGAGTATCGCATAGTCACATACGATGGTTCGGTTCGCTGGATCGAAGACTACGGCCATTACGTTCAGCTCGAATCGGGCAATTACTTCTATGTGTTCATAAACGATGCCACGGAAAAGCTCCTTTCCCGTATGGACGAGCTCGAGCATATCAACGCTCAGCTGAACGAGGCGTACTCAAGGGAAAAGGAGCACAGGCGCCTGCTATACGTTGCTTTGCAACAGGCGAATACGGCAAATGTCGCGAAGACCACCTTCTTGAACAATATGTCACACGACATCCGAACGCTGCTCAATGCGGTGACGGGGTACTCGCATCTCATAACCGATCATCTGGACGATTCGCAGCGCATCGAGCAATACGCAAGGAAGATCAATGATGCCAGCGCGAAGCTCCTCGATGTCGTCGTGGAGACGTTGGAGGTCTCTCGATACGAGTCGGGTCGCTTGCAACTGGTTGAGGACGACTGCTCGCTGACGAAGATCGCTCAAAGCGTGAAGGATTCCTTCCTTGCGAAAGCCGTTAAGAAAGGCGTCGATCTTCGTTTGGAGTGCTCACATATCGAGAATGACGAGATATTCTCCGATGAGCAGCGCATAAAGCAGATCATGGAACAGCTCGTCGATAATGCGATCAAATACACGCCAAAAGGTGGAAGCGTCACGTTCAAGGTCGAAGAGCTGGAGGGAAGGGTCGATAAGCTCGGCCGATACAAGATCATGGTATCTGACTCCGGCGATGGGATGCAGCAGGATTTCGTGGAGCATATGTTCGACCCGTTCGCTCGCGAGTTGACGACCACCGATAGCGGTATAACCGGAACAGGGCTTGGCCTTACCATCGTGAAGCACAGTGTCGATCTTTTGTCCGGAACGATCAGCGTTGATACTGAAGAGGGCGAAGGAACGTCCATATCGGTCGTTTTCAGCGCGAAGATCACGTCTTTGCCCGAGAAACCCGAACTCACCCTTCCGGAGAGCTTGGATCTGAAGGATCTGAACATACTGCTCGTCGAGGATAACGATCTCAACAGGGAGATAGCCCTATGCATGTTGCAGGACGTCGGCGCTAGCGCGAAATGTGCGAAGAATGGTAAGGAAGCTGTCGATATTGTCTCTTCCAGTGAGGTCGGGGACATAGACATCATCCTCATGGATCTTCAGCTTCCTGTGATGAATGGATATGAGGCAACAAAGGCCATACGTTCGCTGGATAACAAGATGCTCGCCAATATACCCATCATCGCCGTTACATCAGATGCCTTCCCTGAGGATCGCAAACGCGTGTTGAGCGCGGGAATGAACGGGCATATCGCAAAACCGCTTTCAATGGATAGTCTGCGTGAAGCCATAGATGATCTTGTATGACGGATCGCGGAGCTGCCTATCCGGGCTTCTTTGCAAGCGATGCGGCACGATCACTGCTATGGACATGCAAGCCCATCAGCTTTTGCGATCCAGGTCTCTTTATTGCATATTCAGATCGCTCACGGCCATCTGATGCAAAAACCTATATTCGAGCGAAAGACGTGTGTGCTAAGGTTTACACTATTCAATTCACGATGAAATGACCGATAAGAAGGAATCGAATGGCTATACAAGCACCTGAAGGAACGCGTGACCTGCTTCCGGACGAAGCCGAGTATTGGGATGAATTCTGCTGCATCGCAAAGGATGTTTTCTCGAAGTACGGCTACACCCCTATATACACGCCCATCATCGAGCAGACGGAGCTTTTCGTCCGCGGTATCGGAGAGGCGACCGATGTGGTTTCGAAAGAGATGTTCACAGCGATCTCGGGAGAGAACCTGAAGCGTCTTTTGGATGGGGGTACCATCAAGAGCAAGAGTCGCCTTTCTCTTCGTCCCGAGGGAACAGCCGGCGTTGTCCGTGCCGCTGTGCAGCACGATCTGGTTCCGCAAGGTGCGCCACCTGCGAAGTTGATGTATGCAGGTCCGATGTTTCGCGCAGAACGCCCTCAGCGCGGGCGTCAGCGTCAATTCAACCAGATAGGCATCGAGTGCTTGGGGGCAGAGGATGCCACCATCGATGCAGAAGCCATCATAATGCTCATGCATTTTTACGAGCGCATTGGGATCCCTTCCGATTCCATGGTGCTCCTCGTCAATTCCATGGGGTGCGAGGATTGCCGCCCTGCGTATCGAGAGCTCGTCCTTGAGCATCTTAAGGCAAACGAGGAGAAGCTCTGCCAGACTTGCAAGACCCGCATGGAGCTCAACCCGTTGCGTGCGTTCGATTGCAAAGAAGAAGGATGTCAAGAGGTGATGAGCTTGGCTCCTAAGATCACAGACCATCTATGTGAAGAGTGCTCATCTCACTACTCTGACCTGCTATCGCTTCTGGATCGCGCCGGCATCGCCTATGTTCAGGATGCAACGTTGGTTCGCGGCTTGGATTACTACACGAGAACGGTATTCGAGGTTCAAAGCGTCTCTTCATCCAGTGCTCAGAACGCTATCGGCGGCGGTGGCAGATACGATAGGCTCGCGGAGGAGATCGGAGGACGCCCCACTCCCGGGTTCGGATTCGCCCTCGGATACGAGCGCTGCGTGTTGGCTCTCGAGGATGCGGGATTCGTCTTCCCGAATGCGAAGCGCTGCGATGTGTTCGTTGCATGCGCTACGCCCGATGTGCGTTTGCAGGCTTTCGATCTTGTGCAAGAGCTTCGTGGTATCGGCAGGATCGCCGAGATGGATCATCAATCACGCTCCTTGAAAAGCCAGTTCAAGCTAGCCGATAAGCTGGGAGCGCGAATGGTGGCGATACTCGGTCCTGATGAGTTGGAGCAGGGAATGATCAAGGTACGCAACATGGCAAGCCACGAAGAATCGCTGGTGTCTGTCGATGTGGCGCTATCGACTATCGATGGAGAGCTTTGAGGACAGCACGTCGGGCAACGGCTTGTCAGCCAGCGGCATGCCGAAGATGCTATCGGTCGCTAGGCGCATCTTTCGCTGTGTGCCCGCGCCGCGCGCTCGAGCAATGCGCTTGTGATAAAAATCGCATCTTGGATATGGAACGGATGCGGGCGATACTTTAATATATATAGGCTTTGATCTAATCTCGAGAAGGAGTAAAGAAGTCATGTCGGAATCGGAAATGATGAACAGATACAGCATGCATACGGCCACTTGCGGGCAGTTACGTGCGGCAGATGATGGGGAGAAAGTCGTTTTGACCGGTTGGGCATGGCATAATCGCGACCATGGCGGCCTCATCTTCATCGATCTGCGCGACCGTAGCGGTTATACCCAGATCGTCGTCGATCCTGACTGCGTGACCCCTGAGGAATTCTCGGTGGCAGAGCATGTAGGCCGTGAATACGTGCTCAAAGTCGAGGGTACGGTACGCCTTCGTGATAAGGATGCTATCAATCCCGATATGGCTACCGGAGAGATAGAGGTGCTGGCAAGCGGGCTTCAGGTGCTCAATGAATCGAACACTCCTCCGTTCTCCATCGAAGATGGGATCGAGACCGATGAGACCACTCGCATGAAGTGGCGCTATCTCGATCTTCGTCGTCCGGAGATGTATGCCAATATCGAGCTTCGTCATAAGGTCATGCAGGCTATGCGCCGCGCGCTCGATGAGCGCGGTTTCATCGAAGTGGAAACGCCCATCCTTGCGAACTCCACTCCGGAAGGCGCGCGCGACTACATAGTCCCTAGCCGTCCGAATCCGGGCAAGTTCTATGCCCTTCCGCAAAGCCCTCAGCAATTCAAGCAGATGCTCATGGCCGGTGGGATCGAGCGTTATTTCCAGATCGCAAGATGCTTTCGCGACGAGGATCTGCGTGCGGATCGTCAGCCTGAATTCACGCAGGTGGATATAGAGATGTCGTTCGTCACCGAAGACGATGTGATGAGCCTTATGGAGGGAGTCTTCAAAGAGGTTTTCGCAGCTGTGGGCCTTGACCTTGAGACCCCGCTTCAGCGCATGCCGTACGCCGAAGCCATGGCGCGCTACGGTAATGATCGCCCCGATGTTCGCTTTGGAATGGAGCTTCACGATATAACCGATATCGTGAAGGACTCCGGGTTCAAGGTCTTCTCCTCGGTCGCTCAGTCAGGCGGTGTTGTGAAGGCCATCAACGCTAAGGGGGCAGGCGATTGGAGCCGCGGAGATGTGGAGAAGCTCGCTGCCATCGCCGAGGCCAATGGCGCAAAGGGCATGGCTTGGATCGCTTTCACCACATCGGGGGAAGAGAAGAGTCCGATCATCAAATTCTTCACCGAAGATGAGTTCGCGGCTTTGAAATCCGAGATGGATGTAGAGCCTGGCGACCTTCTGCTGTTCGCAGCCGATGAGCCTGCGGTGGCAAACGCCGTTCTCTCTGCGCTTCGCCTGCATATGGCAGATGCGCTCGATATCCCTCGTGAGGGTCATGCGCTTTTATGGATCGTGGACTTCCCGATGTTCAAATACGATGAGGACGAGAAGAAATACGCCGCAGAGCACCATCCCTTCACACATCCAGTGGTCGAGGATCTTGACAAGCTCGAGAGCGATCCGCTCTGTGTTGGAAGCTATGCCTATGACATAGTGATGGATGGATATGAGATGGGCGGCGGATCGATCCGTATACATAATGCGGACGAGCAGAGGCGCGTATTGAGGGTATTGGGTCTTTCAGATGAGGATATCGATGAGAAATTCGGCCATCTTCTGAATGCGCTCGCTTTGGGAACACCGCCACATGGCGGCATCGCTCTTGGATTGGATCGCTTGGTCATGTTGCTCGCCGGTAAGGATTCGATCCGCGATGTCATCGCATTCCCGAAGACATCGAGCGCGGCAGACCCCATGACAGGAGCTCCGTCAGCGGTAACAGCGCGTCAGCTCAAGGAAGTGGATCTGAGGCTGCTTTAAGAGAATCAGGGCGATCAAGACCATAAAAGCAAAGCCGAAGGCTTAACCATAAAACTGTCATCCTGAGCGTAGTTCACGAATGCGAACGAAGTCGAATGGATCGCCCTCTAACACAGGTAGATGCGTAGTGGGCGGTTTTGCGCTAACAGGTTGTTGCGTAGTGGGCGGTTTTAACCGCCCACAACATCTTCTCAAGCCGGAAACTTTACGAAAAATTGATGTTCCGTGGAGAGGTTAGCGAACACAGGTCATATAGACTATAATTGCAAACTATGTTTAGAGTGCCTCGAATGGGCATGGGCGGCGACAAGTTTCGAACCTGGTCAGGTCCGGGAGGAAGCAGCCATAAGAAACCGCTGACGAGCGCCCATGCTTACTCGGGGCACTTTTATAAACACTCTTGATACTTTTACCGTGTGATAGGTGGTTGCCCGGTTGGGCGATCCTATAGTGTCTTGAAGACACGTTTTGAAAGGTATGTATGGGCATAATTGATTTCTTTGTGAACCTTTTGAAGGATCCTCGCGGTTTCATCGCTTCATGGATCATCACGCTCGGCCCGGTTTGGGTGTATTCGCCGCTTTTCCTCATCGTTTTCGTGGAAACAGGTGTTGTGTTCTTCCCCTTCCTGCCTGGAGACTCGCTGCTCTTTGCTGTGGGAGTCTTCTCCGCGGAAGGCGGAGGTCTCAATCTGGCGGCAAGCCTCATCGTCTTTTACGCTGCAGCGATCTTGGGCAATACATCGAACTATTGGATCGCACGGTTCCTAGGACATCGCATCATTGACTCCGGAAAGGTCAAAGCGCTCACGCCGGAGCGCATGGCCCGTCTGGACCATTTCTTCTCCAAATACGGCGGTCTTACGATCGTGATCACGCGATTCATGCCGTTCTTCAGAACATTCGCCCCCTTCATCGCCGGCACCGGACACATGAATTTCGCCAAATTCACCATGTGGAATGTCATCGGCGGCGTTTCGTGGGTCAGCCTCTTCGTTTTGGTTGGCTACTTCTTCGGTGGCGTGCCGTTCGTCCAGGAGCATTTCGAGGTCATCGTGTTGGGGATCGTCGCCGTATCGGTGGCACCCGCATTCATAGCCGCGATAAAAGGCGCGCTCAAATCCCGTAAGATGTCGCGCGAAACG
>CAYXZC010000007.1:0-51028 GCA_964469815.1 uncultured Eggerthellaceae bacterium
TGAGGTTGCAACAGGCAGACCTAAAGGTCTGCTCTACGATTCTTTTGATCTGACATATAAATGCAAGTGGGTGTGCTTGGAGTCGAGGTAAAGCCAAAGGAGCCGTGAGATCCACTTCATTCAAACGTATTTGAATGAAGTTAGCTCACGGCGACGACGCGTCGAGACGAAAGTACATCCACTTGCATTACACGCATGAAGTATCATCAAACACAAAAGGGGATGCTTTCGACCTTTCAAGCGCGATTAGTTCTTTAAATGTAAAAATCGAACTGTTTTGAATGCCTCATTCACCCCGTTTCCTTAATGTTTCGGTTCTTTTACATTCTCATCATTTCTGTCAATTCTGCGACAAGAGTAATAAAATCATCGAATGGGGTTTGCTGTGCTGCCGTTTCAGGCGGTTCATACGGTTGGTCAAAGGAGACACAATGGATATTTTCGCAGATCAGGTCTTGATGTCGCGCATCCAGTTTGCTCTCACAGCCAGCTATCACTTCATCTTCGTGCCGATAACCATCGGCATCGGACTTTTGATGGCGATCTTCGTCACACGTGCTTATCGCACGAAAGATCCCGAAGATGACGCGCTAGCTCGCATGTGGGTGAAGATCTACACCGCAACGTTCGCGATCGGTGTGGCGACCGGCATCACCATGGAATTCTCATTCGGTACGAACTGGGCGAATTATTCGCGGTTCGTGGGTGATATCTTCGGTGCGCCACTCGCGGCCGAAGCGCTCTTCGCCTTCTTCTTGGAATCCATATTCCTAGGGATCCTCATCTTCGGAAGGAACAAGATCAAGCCGATCCTCTATACGGTATCAGCTTGGCTTACCTTCGCGGGATCCGCGTTGTCGGCGCTTTGGATCCTTATTGCCAATTCATGGATGCAGACTCCTGCCGGAGCAGAGCTTTCTGCCGATGGTTCCCAAGCGGTCATCACCGACTTCTTCGCGGCAGCCTTCAACCCCTCAACGCTACCACGCTATTGTCATACCGTCCTGGCGCTTCTCGTTATGGGCGCGTTCGTGATGATCGCGGTGTCAGCATGGTACATGCACAAAGGAAAGTACAAGAGCGCTGCCAGGAAGATGCTTTGTACAGGTACGGTCGTTGGGATCCTTTCGCTATGCGTGCTATTCGTTTCCGCGCATGCCTCGGCCGTTGAGGTTTGGGAAGAGCAGCCTACCAAACTAGCTATGATGGAAGGCCAGTATGAAACCGAAGCGCCGGAACTATCCGTTGTAGGGTTTGTGGATGAGCAGACGCAAGAGGCTGTAACGCTTGGCATTCCGGGTGGTACCAGCTTCCTTGCGACCGGTACTTGGAATACCGAGTATCCCGGTTTGAACGATCTTGCCAATACGGAGCAATTCGGCGCCATCGATGTCAGTACGATGCCAGTGAACTTCGTCTATCAGGTCTATCACCTTATGGTGGCGTGCTTCGGATTGATCGGAATATGCCTTGTGCTGGCCTTGATCTTCATGCGCAAGAAAGCCAAGCACAATGTTTCCAACATGCGTTGGCTGCAATGGCTCTTGATAATATCGCCGGTATTCCCATTCCTGGCTATCCAAAGCGGTTGGCTTACCGCTGAAGTGGGGCGTCAGCCATATGTCGTATATCCGTCTGTAACGGGACCGGATGGCATCGAGCTGCTTACGGCTCAAGGCACAAGCGTATCCGTGCAGCCGTTCGAGCTCGTGATAACCATTTTGCTCTTCTTGGTGGTCTATCTGATCCTGTTCATCGGCTGGGTGCGTGTGATAGGCAGGTTCATCAAGGCAGGTCCTGTTTACGACGCTGATTCCGATGCAGAGGATGCAAAAGCCGAGCAGCTCATCTCATTTGCAAGCGATGCGTCCGATTCCGCAGAGGGCGACGACGCATTGGAGGTTGCACGTAAGGAGATCGAGGCGGCTGACCCCGACTTTGAGACGGTTGCTGTTGCGATAGAGGTTGATGATGATGCCTCGGATCCTGATGATGGGAAAGGCGGTGATGCAAAATGAGTACGCTAGCAGTCCTTTGGTTCTTCCTTATCTTCCTGCTCATCGCTGTCTATTTCATCCTTGATGGCTTCGATCTCGGAGCAGGGGTGCTGTATCCATTCATAGCCAAGGATGTCGAGGAACAGGCGATCGTGCGCCGCTCCATCGGACCTGTGTGGGATGGCAATGAGGTGTGGTTGCTCACAGCAGGCGGAGCGCTGTTCGCTGCATTTCCGGATGCTTATGCAACAACGTTCTCAGGTTTCTATCTTGCGATCATGCTCGTTTTGTTCGCGCTGATCGTCCGTGCGGTATGCTTTGAGTTCTGGGCAGCCGACAGCAAGTGGCGCGGTGTTTGGAACGTTTGCTTCTTCTTGGGATCGCTTCTTCCTGCGCTCCTTTTCGGAGTGGCTCTTGGAAACGTGCTCGCGGGTATTCCCATGGATGAGGCGGGCAACTACATCGGCGTTCCGCTTCTGGGGCTTGTGACTCCGTTCACGCTACTCGTAGGGCTTTTGGGCCTTGCTATGTTCATCGCTGCAGGTGCATGTTGGCTTTCGCTCAAGGCTCCTATCGGTTCAGATGTGCAACTGCGTGCGAAGAAGCTCCGCGTTCCTATGCAGGCTATATCCTTTGTGCTGTTCGTCATAGTATCCGTGATGATGTTCACGATGATGGGCGGAACTGCAGAGATGGTGCCCGAACTTGAGATCATAAGATACCTTTTCGTAGCTCTGTTCATTGCGTGCCTTATCGCATCTGTCTATATCGGCCGCGTCGATTCTCCGCGCTCCGATCTGTTGGCATTCGTGATGCAAAGCGGGGCAGCTTTCGCCATCGTCTTCCTGTTGGCGTTCAGCATGTTCCCTGTATTGGTAATGGCCTCTCCCGACAGCATCGGTGATCCAATCACGCTGATGTCGGCCGGCGCCAGCGATCTTTCGCTCACTTGCATGACGGTCATCCTCTGCATAGGGCTTCCGCTCGTGCTCGTGTATCATTTCATAATCTATCGCACGTTCCGTGGGCGCGTGCAGATAGCCGACCTGAAAGAGGATTGACGCGAACCGCTGCGTTATCGTAGGTAGATCCTTCGAGATCGTGTGGGGGACGGATCGTATCCGTCCCCTTTTTGCATTCTGATCGTGACACCTACTTCATGCTGTTTTTTTCGTGTATTGAACCAGTTTTTAGTACAATGGGAACATATACACATTTTTTCAGTTGGCGCAATGCTGTTGCATCAGCTGAAAACATAGTGAAAAGAGATATCCAATATGCCCGATAGCATGAACTTCAACGATCCGAATGCTATGAATCAACAGGGAATGCCCATGCAAGGCTGGGATCCGAATCAATATGGTGCCCAGATGCAGGATGGCTCATATATGCAGGATCCTTCGATCATGCAGGCTCAGGCCATGTACGGCAATCAAGCCTATCCGGGTTATCAGGATCAGATGGCATCTCAAGGTTATGTCGACCCCAATGCGCAGTATATGCAGCAAGGTGCAATGTATTATCCGGAAGAAGCATCCATGTACGGGGCATACGGATATCCCGAGGAAGAGGCGGAACGTATCGCCCGTCAGCAGCAGGTGCGCGCTGCTTCCAATTTCGGCTTGAAAAGCCATGGTGCCCAACAGCCGCAGAATGTGGATTACGCCACCACGGGATCGGGGATGCCAGTATCCGGAGGGATGGGGATGGGGCAGGTTCCGCAGCAGAACGATATTCCTGCTCAAATGGCTCAACCTCAGGCGCAGCCGCAGCAGGCACAGCCAACCCAGCAATTACAACCTAATATGGTTCCATCTGTGGAGACCCAAGGTCGCAGCCAAGCTCAAGCGCAGCCGCAGGCTCAGCAGATGTATCAGCAGGCACCCACGGCACAGCCGCAGCCTTCAGCAATGCCCTATACGGGAGAGCCTCCGAAGGATTCCAACGCAGTGCTCGCGCTCATTCTGGGCATCCTCTCTATCGTGTTCGCTGTGCTTCCGCCTATAGGCATCGTGCTCGGTTTCTTCTCATGCCGTCTGTCGAAGAAGTTCCAGAAGGCGGGTGGAGATACCGCTGTAGGCGATTCGGCTAGGATATTCGGTCGCGTGGGCTTCATATTCTCTATAGTGCTGTTCGTGCTGTTCGCGTTCGTCATCGTCTATGTTGCGGGTGCATCGTTTGGCAATTACGGCGCACGCGCTATCGCGATCTACTTCAACAACTCGCCGCTAGGCCAGATCATCGGCATCATCCCGCTGACGAGCTAATGGGTCAAGGCAGTTCGATTTTCAGGATCTAGTGCAACCAAATGGATAAAGAGCCCGACAGTAATAAGAAGCCCAGCTTTCTCGATCGCATAACAGGAAACAAGCGGGAATCCGCTTCTGAAGACGACATCCGAGAACTGGTCGATGATACCCCGGAATTGGCCGATGATGAGAAACGGATGATCCAGGACATCATCGATCTGGGAGATACCCATGCAAGCGAGATATGCACGCCTCGGGTGGATATCATGCTCGTTGAGGATACCGAGACCGCGATGGCTGCGCTCGAGCGCATGCGCGGAACCGGTTATTCGAGGCTTCCGGTCTTTCATGAGAGCATCGACGATATCGTCGGCATCGTTCACTACAAGGATCTAATAGGGCCCTTGATGGATGGCTCGATCGATGATCCGGTCAGCAAGTTCATGTATGAGCCGATGTTCGTTCCCGAAACGAAGGACGTCATTCCGCTTTTAGGGGAGATGCAGGCTGCTCATCAGCAGATGGCCATCGTTGTGGATGAATACGGCGGCACCGATGGGCTTGTGACGGTCGAGGATATCATCGAGGAGATCGTCGGCGAGATAATGGACGAATCTGATGTTCAAGGCGAGATAATCAAGCTGATCGAACCTGGTATCTGGCGCGTCGATGGAAGGTTCCCTGTTGAGGACGCCATCGAGCTTCAATGGCCTGTCGAGGAATCGGATGATTATGAGACCATCGCAGGTTGGTTGATCAGTACGCTCGATTCCGTTCCCGACACAGGAGATATGCTCGAGCTGGATGGGTTCAAGTTCACGATCGAGAAGATGAGACGATCCCGTATCTCCACCATAAGAGTAGAGAAGGAACAATAACGCGTAGCGGGCGACCTTGATCGCCCTTTTGTGGGCGGTTAAAACCGCCCACTACGCATCAACCTGTATGATCATTTTGAACATACGAACGCACCACGTTTGATATGGATGAACCTGTGAGCACACGTGTAGTGGGCGATCTTGATCGCCCACATGGTGCCTTCAACCTTTTCTCAAGCACAAAACAGGGCGCGATCGCTCAACTTCATCTTATTCGCACAAATACTACGCCATAGAATGAGATATCCTGCACAAAAGCATCAAATACTTGAAGTATATTTATACAACACGAAAACCGTATGTCGGGAAAGGTCTTTGATGAAACTTCGATCCATAATCGCAATGTCACTGTCTGCGGCGCTCGCATTCACCATCTTCGGAATGAGCGGCTGTGCGTCCAATTCGACCTCGAATGCAACGTCTGCATCTAGCGCTAGTTCGAATGGATCGACCTCGACCATGACATCCCGCATTCCTGAGGCAACCTTGAACTTCTCCCAAGATGAGCTTATGAGCGGCAAGCATCACGCCGTTGTCTATGTAGAGGGATATGATCCCATCGAGATCGAGTTGGATGCCGATTCCGCGCCTATTTCGGTCACGAACTTCGTCAATCTCGCCAATGAGGATTACTACAACGGGCTTACCTTCTATCGCGTGGTCGAGGACTTCTGCCTGCAGGGCGGGACATCCGGCAATTCCGCTTCCGGCACGGACAATAACCTTGGCACCATAACTGGCGAATTCTCTAGCAACGGGGTGAACAATCCGTTAGCTGATAACTTCAAGCGCGGCACTGTTGCCATGGCTCGCACGCAGCTGCCCAATTCAGCGACCAGCACGTTCTTCATCACGCTTGGCACGAACGACATGGTGGGCACGAGCCTTGACGGGCAGTACGCCGCTTTTGGCACCATCGATGAGAATGGGATGGCAACGGTCGACAAGATCGTCAGCGATACCATCGGTTTCGTGGATGACGAATACATGGGATCCATCTCCGATGAGAAGATGCAGCCCGTTATCACCCGCATCGAGATCTTGGACTAACTCCTCAGAAACGTTATCTGTAGGCCTGATAAGGCCAGCTAGAATGTTTCGATCGATGCATTGAACGTTATATAAAGCGAAATCCAGTAGTTTAGAAATGGATAGTGAGATGCGTAGGGTTGCGTAGCTTCCGAAACATCTTGCTATCCATTTTTTAGCGATTCCCCACAGTCAGTATCGCTATCGTAACAAGAGCGCCTTCGATCGAAGGTGCTGGTCGTTTGCGAACTATATTGGTATGCAGATTCATCCCTGTTCTGCATGAAAGGTCGCAAAATGCCTATTTTCGCTGCATATATCGTGCCGCATCCGCCGCTGGCAGTTCCTGAGGTGGGTCGCGGAGAGGAGCGAGCCATCTCCAATACCATCGCCGGGTATGAGGAAGTTGCCCGCCGCATCGCGAGCATGGAGCCTGATACCATCGTTATAATCAGCCCGCACACTGCTTATTATGGGGATTGGATCTTTATGGCAGGAGGTCGAAGCGCGCATGGTGACCTTTCGCAATTCCGTGCCGGTGATGTGCGGATCGACCTGACATACGACATCGCGCTACGTGCTGCGATAGAGCAGCTCGCCCAAAGCCAGGGGATCCCTGCGGGTGTTGTTTCGGATGAGCAGAAGCCGCTCGATCACGGGATGATGGTTCCTCTTTACTATCTCGATCGAGAGTATCCATCAAGCGCATATGAAGCCGTGTCCATTGGAGGCTCTGCGGTTCCGCGTGAGAAGTTGCTCGCATTCGGGCGCTGCATCGCACAGGCTGCCCAAGATCTTGACCGCAGATGCGTCCTGCTCGTCAGCGGTGATCTTTCGCACAAGCTCAAAGCTGACGGCCCGTACGGGTTCGATCCGGCAGGGCCTAGATTCGATGAGCAGTTCGAAGAGGTGGTGACATCCGGCGATCCGATCGGCTTTGCCGAGATGGATGAGAAGATGTGCGAGGACGCTGCCGAATGCGGGCTCTCCGGATTCATCATGATGGCTGGTGCTCTTGAGCAGGCAACGGAACTTTCCGGTAAGCCCTTCACAAGCGAGCTTCTCTCTCATGAGTGGCCTTTCGGTGTAGGCTACGGCGTGGCTGCCTACGAGCACACATCTGAGCTTCCCGAAGGTGAAGTGGCTGCCGATGATACGGGTGAAGAACGCGTTTCGGCCACACAGGGTAACGGTTCGGTCGATAGGATCGAAGACCCGCTCGTGAAGTTGGCTGTGGAAACCGTGAACAGCTATGTTGACAGCGGCAGCGTGCCAAAGCCTCCTGTGCTTCCGCCAGACGAACCCGATCGTGCGGGATGTTTCGTCTCCATCCACGTGGCAAGCACGGGCGATCTTCGCGGATGCATCGGCACCATCGAAGCTACGCAGCCAACGCTCGCACAAGAGATCATCGCGAACGCGATATCCGCATCCACGCGCGACCCTCGCTTTCCGGCCATTCGCCCCGAAGAGCTCTTCGATCTTCGCATAAACGTGGACGTGCTGAAGGCTGCCGAACCGGCAACGATCGATATGCTCGATCCTGCCCGGTATGGTGTCATCGTCACACAGGGTTTTCGCCGTGGGCTCTTGCTGCCCGATCTTGAGGGAGTCGACACGGTGGAGGAGCAGTTGAGCATCGCCTGTATGAAGGCCGGGATCTCTCCATCGCCCGGTTTCAGTGATGTGGAGATCGAGCGCTTCGAAGTGGTCCGCCATGAATGATATCAAAGCAACATGCGATGTGTGTCCGCATTGTTGCGCTATCTCGATCGGGCATGTGGGCATCTGCCGCGCGCGTGGCAATGTTGGCGGCCAGGTCGAAAGCCTGAATTACGGGCAGGCCACAGCGTTATCGCTCGATCCTATCGAGAAGAAACCGTTCGCGCGTTTCCATCCCGGTTCGATGATCCTTTCATATGGGAGCTATGGCTGCAATCTGCGTTGCGCATTCTGCCAGAACAGCGATATATCCATGGCTGGCGCAGATGCCTGCGGAAGCGTTTCCCTTCCCACTCGGTTCATCCCTCCGGAGCAGCTTGTTGAAGAGGCGCTCAGCTTGAAGGTTCAAGGTAACATCGGCGTTGCCATAACCTATAACGAGCCATTGATCGCGCCGGAATTCATCGTGGATACAGGAAGTCTTTGCCACAATGCCGATTTGTGCCTTGCGCTCGTTTCGAATGGTTACGCGAATGCAGGTATCTTCAACAAAGCCATGGGCGTGACCGATGCCATCAACATCGATCTGAAATGCTTCAGCGAAGAGGGCTATGGAGCGTTAGGCGCACCCGAAGGCCTTCGCACTGTTAAGCGTAATATCGAGTCTGCCGTGGATTCAGGCGTGCATGTGGAGGTCACAACGCTCGTAGTGCCGGGGATCTCGGATTCACCCTCGCAATTCGAAGATGAATGCGCGTGGTTGGCTTCGCTCGACCGATCGATCCCGCTTCACATCTCGCGGTTCTTCCCCCAGTACAAGATGACCGATGCTGCGCCCACCGATGTCGGCCTCATGTTGCGATTCCGCTACATCGCCGAGAGGCATTTGGATAACGTATACTTAGGGAATGTCTGACGAGGGATACATATCGAAGATGAAGCGCCTCGACTACGAGCTGGATGCGCTTGACTGTGATGGCGGAGTGGCTGTGGCGTTCTCTGGCGGCATCGATTCCGCTTTCTTGTTGGCCTATGCGAACGAACATCTCTGCGGGAGGGTCGTGGCCATCACCGTCGATTCTGCCTTCTTTCCTGATTCCGAGTGTCATCTAGCTGAGGGCTATTGTGCCGACCTTGGAGTCGAGCAATACATCATCGATGTGGACGTGCTCGGCGATGATGCTATCGCCTGCAATCCGAAGGATCGTTGTTATCAATGCAAACGTAAGCTTTTCACTGCTATTCTCGACAAGGCTTGGGAGGTCGGCCGTAGGAATGTGGTGGACGGAACGAATGCAGACGACAGTTCGGACGATCGCCCGGGCATGCGCGCGTTGGAGGAGATGGAGGTGCGCAGCCCTCTGAAGCTTGCCGGCCTCACGAAGGATGATATCCGTACGCTTGCGCATGATATGGGAATAGCCATATGGGACAAGCCGTCCAATGCCTGTTTGGCTACGCGCTTCTCGACAGGGATAAGGCTTGAGGAAGAGCGACTTCAGCACGTTGAGGATGCGGAGGATCTCCTGCACAGACTGGGTTTTGACCAGTGCCGTGTTCGTGTGGATGCAGATAGCTTGGCCACGGCTCGCATCGAGGTCGAGCCTGAGCACATTGAAGATATGGTGAAGGATCCTGTTCGCAGAGATGTTGTTCAGGGATTGCGCGCGGTCGGGTTTTCGCATGTAGCGCTCGACCTGGCAGGTTATGGCGGGTGAAGTGGTTCTTTTCCGTATACATTACAATGTTGTTAACAGAATGTCGCTTAACTAAAGGCAGCAGATATGGAAAATGACATAAGAAGGATGCTTGAAGGCGTGCGCAATGGCACCGTTTCCATCGATGATGCGCTTGCTATCTTCAAACAGAAACCATTCGATGATCTGGGATATGCCAAGGTGGATCTGCATCGCAAGGTTCGTCAAGGAGTGTCCGAGGTCATCTATGGAGCAGGGAAAACTGCGGATCAGATCGTAGGGATCGCGCGGTCTTTGATAGACAGCGGTCAGGATAGGCTTCTCATCACGCGCCTTGATGCAGATAAGGCGGCCGATGTGAGAAGATCCATTCCGATCGAATACGATGAAACAGCCCGTATCGCCACCTTCGGCAGCATGCCTGAGCCTGATGGTATAGGCTCGATCCTCATAGCTACCGGAGGTACGAGTGACATTCCGGTGGCTGAAGAGGCTGTCCTTACAGCACGTATGCTCGGAAACGATGTGGTACGCGCATACGATATGGGAGTCGCAGGGCTTCATCGCACGCTTTCGCACATGGATGACATCATGGATGCAAGCGTCATCATAGTCATCGCTGGTATGGAAGGTGCACTTGCAAGCATCGTAGCCGGTCTGGCGGATTGCCCCGTGATCGCCGTTCCAACAAGCGTGGGATACGGCGCTGCTTTCGGCGGGGTGTCGGCGCTCCTCTCCATGCTGAACTCATGCGCTAGCGGCGTGAGCGTGGTGAATATAGATAACGGTTTCGGTGCGGCATACATGGCGCATCTTATCAATCATATGAGGAGCGATCGATGAGGACGCTTTACTTCGATCTCCACATGGGGGCAGCAGGGGATATGATCACTGCTGCACTGATAGGGCTCTTCGATGATCCTGACGCGATCTGCTCGGAGCTCAATGCGCTCGGTATCCCGGGCGTGAAGTATGTATTGAGCCGGGAGATGAAGAACGGGATCTCGGGTCTTCATATGCGCGTTGAAGTGGATGGGGAAGTCGAGGGCGAGCGGGATCATCATCACGATCATGCGCATTACGATTACGAACATTACGATCATGCGCTTCACGATCACGGACATCGCGATCATGTGCATCATCATCCGCATCGTGGACTTGCCGATATCCGCAACATCATAGATTCATTGCCTCTTGATGCGAAGGTGCGCGATGACGCGCAAGCTGTATTCGCATCGATCGCCGAGGCTGAGGCCGAAGTGCATGGCGAGACTCTCGACCATATCCATTTTCACGAGGTCGGCACGATGGATGCAGTCGCCGATGTTGTTGCCGTCAGCTATCTGATGGCCAAGATCGCACCTGACGAGGTGTGTGCGAGCGATATCTGCACAGGTACTGGCACTGTCGAATGCGCACACGGCATCTTGCCAGTTCCAGCACCTGCAACAGCTATCCTGCTCAAAGGGCTTCCTGCTTACGGCGGCTCTGTCGAAGGCGAGCTTTGCACCCCTACGGGCGCTGCGATCATGAGGCATTTCGTGGATCGGTTCTGCGCTGTGCCAGCGATGCGCACTCAGGCTATAGCCTACGGAGTGGGCACGAAGGACTTTTCGCAGGCGAACTGTCTTCGTGCGATGCTCGGCGAGCGCGCAGGAGAAGATGGGCAACGCTCATCCGACTGCTCATCTTGTTACACAGGTGAGGGTTTGGCCGGGCATCCTTCACGGGTGGATATCGATGATACGGTAGTGGAGCTTGTCTGCAATATCGATGATATGACCGCTGAGGCGCTAGGATTCGCCCTTGAGCAGCTGATGGAAGCAGGTGCGCTAGATGCTTATCTGACCCCGATCACGATGAAGAAGTCGCGCCCGGCGCACATGCTTTGCGTCATAGCTGCTCCAGACGATGAAGCGCAGCTGGCACAGAGGATGTTCGAGCTGACGACCACGATAGGCATTCGTCGACATGAATGCGGACGCTATGTCCTTGATCGCGGTATCTCGAAGGTTGAGATTGAAGGTGCTGTATTTCGCGTGAAATCCTCGAAAGGTTACGGTGTGTCAAGGTGCAAGGTCGAATATGATGATCTGGCTGACCTTGCGCGCACAAGGGGCATTTCGCTCGATGAAGCGCGGAGTATCGTTGAGAAGGAGCTTTCCTGATGGAGGTTTTGGACGAGGATTTCATTCGCGGCTTCATCCGCATGGCCGATGATGGTTGGAAGCAGGGTTGGCACGAGCGCAACGGCGGCAACCTTTCCTATCGGCTGACTTCGGCTGATATCAATGCACTTGAAGACGTTCTGGAAGCGACCGCTTCTGGAGACTGGACTCCCATCTGCGAAGAGGAGCCCATGGCGCTTCCGGCAATAGCCGGAGATCTCTTCGCCATAACCGCAACCGGAAGCTATTTCCGCAATATCACGCTTGCGCCGGAGAGTTGCTTCGGCATCATCGAGATCGATGAGCGCGGCGAGAGATATCGTATACGCTGGGGCTTTTCCGATGGTGGCAGACCTACGAGCGAGCTTCCTACGCATATGCTGAACCAAGCTGTGAAGAAGGAGGCCACCTCAGGGAAGAGCCGAGTGATCTACCATGCGCATCCGGCCAATATCAATGCGCTCACGTTCGTGCTGCCCCATGACAGCCGAATCTTCACGCGCGAGCTTTGGGGGATGATCAGCGAATGCGCGATCGTGTTCCCTGAAGGCGTTGGTGTTGTGGAGTGGATGATACCGGGTGGTCTTGAGATCGCGAGAGCATCGGCCGCCGAGATGGAAAAGCGCAATGTCGTGATCTGGGTTCATCATGGGATGTTCTGCGCCGGCGATAGCTTCGATGAGGCGTTCGGGCTCATGCATACGGTGGAGAAGGCGGCGGAGATCCTCGTGAAGGTGAAGTCCATGATAGGTGGCTGCGAATGCATCTCACGTATCACAGATGAGAATCTGGTCGATCTTGCCGCTGCGTACGACCTGGATCTTTCCGATCTTAACCAGTTCAGTTGACGAAGGGTCAGGCTCAATGTCATTCGAAACCAGCTCTAAGGTATCCTCTTTCGCATTTGGCGATACTCCATGCACGTAATGCAAGTGGATATGCTTTCGTCTCGACGCGTCGTCGCCGTGAGCTAACTCGTGGAAGATCACCACGAGTGGATCTCACGGCTCCTTTGGCTTTTACCTCGACTCCAAACACATCCACTTGCATTTATATGTCTTGGACTTTGCAAAACCAAGACGCTCATGAAGCTCGAAGGTATCCCTTCGACCTCCTGCATGCGGCATACAGAAGCTCCGTTTGGCGGAATTTGCGGCTCGTTCCATTGAATCGTGCGACTTTCCCGCTATCATTTATTGATTCAGTTTCACGAAGATTTACGAAGATTTACGAAGATTCACGATATGCGGCGATCGCAGCATCATGCGAGCCATCGATCATCAGGGGGAGAGCAAAGGTAAATGGATTCCTTAAAAGGGCAATTGAGCGTTCGCGGCATCATCATCGGATGCATCGGGTGTGCCATCATCACCGCTTCATCGGTATACATGGCGCTCAAGATGGGTGCTCTTCCATGGCCGATCGTGTTCGCAGCCATACTCTCGCTCTTCTTGTTGAAGCTCATCAGTCGTGGTAGGTCAACGCTGAATGAGGCGAACGTGACCCATACCATCATGTCGTCCGGCGCCATGGTGACAGGTGGCCTTGCCTTCACCATTCCCGGTGCTTGGATGCTCGGGTTGGGGGATGATATCTCGTTTTTGCAGCTCATGGTCATTGCCATTTGCGGGTCGGCGCTAGGCCTTGTGGGCTCCATCGCGCTTCGTCGCCATTTCATCGAGGATGCCAAGCTCGAATACCCTATCGGCGAATCTGCCGCACAAACGCTCGAGGCGGGAGACACCGGTGGCAACACGGGAAAGAAGCTCTTCGGCGCGATGGCCTTTGCCGGCATCTACGCACTTCTTCGTGATGCGCTCGGCATCCTTCCTCGTATGCTGTTGCAGCTTCCCATCCCCGGCGTTGCGTTCGCTATACAGAATTCTCCGATGATGCTAGCCGTGGGCTTCCTGGTCGGAACGGGAGCCGTGGTCATCTGGTTCATCGGTGCTCTCATCGGCAACTTCGGCATCATCGTCGGTGGAAGCGCTATGGGGCTTTGGGACACGGATACAGCTTCGCAGATAGTGTCCTGTCTTGGAATGGGCTGCATGATGGGTTGCGGTGTGGCTGTCATCGTGAAGGATATAATCCCGAAAGGCTGGAGGCTCCTGCGCAACTCCATGGATCGCACCACCGAAGAGTCGAAGCTGCTCGGCTTGACAGCGCAAAGCGTCAGCCGGGGCGGTCTTGGTAGCTTCAGCGCCGGTTCGCGAAATGCAGCAGCTGACGATCCCGGTTTCGCGATGACGAAGAAGCCGCTTCGCGCTGGGGGCATCGGCGCTTTGGTGTTGGCTGCAGTGGCTTTAGCGGTCACGATCATCCTGGGATTGCCACCTGTGGTGAGCATCGCAGTGGTGTTCTGCGCTTTCGTGGCATGCGCCATGAGCGCACAGAGCGTGGGGCAGACGGGCATCGATCCGATGGAGATATTCGGACTGATAGTGTTGCTCTTGGTGGCTGTGTTCGCCCAAGTGGACGAGCTGAAGCTCTTCTTCATAGCGGCGCTCGTGGCTGTGGCATGCGGGCTTGCGGGCGATGTGATGAACGACTTCAAAGCGGGATATATCCTTCGTACCAGTCCGAAAGCGCAGTGGATCGGGCAGGGCATCGGTGCGATCGTGGGGTCGATCGTGGCCGTCATCACCATACAGGTGCTCTTTGCTGCCTATGGCGCGGATGCGTTCGGCGTGGGTAAGGATTTCGTATCAGCGCAAGCGAGCGTTGTGGCCACGATGGTCGGCGGCATTCCTAACGTGCCGGCATTCTTGGTCGGATTGGCTGCTGGGTTCATCCTGTATCTCATCGGCATCCCATCGATGATGCTAGGGCTTGGGATCTATCTGCCGTTCTATATGTCTTTCACGGCGTTTTTGGGATGCATGGTGAAGGTGGTTTTGGATCTTATCCAGAAGAAGCGCACCTCGGCTTTGAGTGAGACCGAGAAGAAGAAAGCGATGGACTCATATAACGAAACGGGTCTTGTCATAGCCTCCGGACTTCTTGGCGGCGAATCGATCGTCGGCATCATCCTTGCGCTCGTTGTTGCCGCAGGTGCATTTTTGTAGATAAGGCATAGGGGATCTTCCCCAATGTTCGATGCGGATGCGTTAATATCTCTTTCATGGAAAACGCTGAATCGAAATCCACGAGATCCAACTGCGCCACATATGTGATGTTCGCCATCGTTACGGTGGCGTGCGCGCTAGGCTCACTCACGCAAACGGTGATGAACTCGATGCTGCTTGGCGTCCAGTCATCTTTCGGTGTCGATGAGAGCATAAGCCAGTGGCTGACCACCATCTACATGCTCGGGATCGGCATCACCGTGCCCATCGTCACGCATCTCTCGCGTAAGCTGTCGATCCGTTCGCTCACGCTGATATCGCTTGCGTTCTTCCTTATGGGAAGCTTGATCGATTACTTCGCTTGGGATTTCTGGCTGCTGCTTCTCGGGCGCATCCCGCAGGCCATTGCAACAGGTATAACGCTTCCGCTGCTGAACACAATCGCCATGGTGCGCTTTCCCAAAGGGCAAAACGGCACCGCAATGGGCATTGCCGGGATCGCAATGGGCTTTGCACCGAACATCGGCCCGCTCATCGGTGGCGCGTTGGTCGATACTCTGGGTTGGCGAAGCTTCTATATCATCCTATCCGCAATGCTCATCGTGCTTATCATCTGCAGCCTTGCATTCATAGTGCGCGAGAAGGTACCCGCTCATGATGCACGGCTCGATATCGTCTCGTTCCTGCAATCAACGCTCGGTTTCGGCGGCCTTCTGCTCGGCTTCACGAATGCAGCCAGTCTGGGAATAACGGATATGCAGGTCATCGTGGAGATCTTGCTCGGCGTGGTGTTCTTGGTGCTGTTCGTGCGGCGGCAGAAGAGGGTGAAGAATCCGCTCATCAGCATGAGGATTTTCGAAACGCCCGACTACACCGTAAGCTTCATAGCGCAGAGCTGCCTTTTCGCATCATTCATGGGAATCACGCTTATAGTACCGCTATTCGTACAGAACGTAGCGGGGATGAGCGCGCTGGATGCGGGGATCGTTTTCATCCCGGCGACCATTATGGCCGTTATCTTCAACCCGCTTGCTGGGATCCTGAGCGACAAGATAGGAGCGCGACCTGTCGTCATCGTTGCGAGCCTGCTCCTTTCGATCGGTGCTGTGTCGATGATCTTCGTGGATGCTGCAACGCCTCTTTGGGTCATAACCGTCATGCAGACCGTGCGTGGCATCGGGGTAAGTTCGCTCATCGGGCCTCTGATCTCGTGGGGGATGGCGAAGCTGCCCTTCGATGTGATGATGGACGGCAGCGCGTTCGCAACAACGGTGCGCCAAGCGTGTGCATCGTTTGGAACGGCGCTCATGATGCTCGTGATAGCGTTGGTCGGGGCTGCTGCAGACGCAGGTACCAGTGCGCTGGCATACCAACTGGCGTTCGCCCTTTCAGCGGTGTTCTCAGTTGCCGTTTTGGCACTTGCCGTCTTTCGCTTGAGGTAAGTGGGTACGCGGAACCGACCCCTGTATCAACTCTGTACCCACTCACCTGTGACAAAAAGGGGCGATAGAATACGTAATGCTGCGTAGCTTATGAAATATTCCGTCGTCCCTTTCGGGCAAGATCTCTATTGTCGATCAGGAAATGACCTCTACTGGATCCCTTCGATATGCGGAATGCTGGCAAATCCGACTTCGAGCTCCTCATCGGTGGGAACGTGATCTATCATCTTGCCGTTGTTGTAGGCATCGTATGCGTACATATCGAAGTAGCCTGTGCCTGTTAGTCCGAAAAGTATCACCTTCTCCTCGCCGGTCTCTGCGCATTTGCGAGCCTCTTCCATCGCCACGTAGATCGCATGTGCGCTCTCAGGCGCGGGAAGGATGGTCTCGAGCCGTGCGAAATCCTCGGCCGCAGCGAACACATCGGTCTGCTTCACTGCCACGGCTTCCATATAACCGTCATGCTTCAGCTTGCTCACTATAGGGGACATTCCGTGATAGCGAAGGCCGCCGGCGTGATCGGGCGAAGGCTGGAACCCATTTCCGAGCGTGTACATCTTGCAGAGCGGGCATGTTTGGCCGGTATCGGCGAAGTCGTAGGCATATTTGCCGCGAGTGAGCGAGGGGCAGCTTGCAGGTTCGACTGCGATGAAGCGTGTATCGGGCTTATCGCCACGGAGCTTATCGCGCATGAACGGTGCGATAAGCCCTCCGACATTCGATCCGCCGCCAGCGCATCCGATGACGATATCGGGGTATTCACCCAGTTCCTCCATAGCGGTGTAGCTTTCAAGCCCGATGATCGACTGATGCAATACCACTTGATTGAGCACGCTTCCCAGCTGATAGCGTCCTTTGTTGTTCGGTACGTTCATGGCGCGCTCCACGGCCTCCGAGATTGCCGTTCCCAAAGATCCGGTGGAATCGGGATGCTCGGATAGCATCTTCTTGCCGACCTCTGTGGTATTCGAAGGAGACGGGGTCACGGTCGCGTTGAATGTCTCCATGATGTTGCGGCGGAAGGGCTTCTGCTCGTATGAGCATTTCACCATGAACACATCCAGATCGAGCCCGTAGTGGTCGGCCGCCTCGGAAAGCGCGGTTCCCCATTGACCGGCACCGGTCTCGGTGGTTATCTTCTCCAGATCCTGCTCCTTTGCATAATAGGCTTGCGCGAGCGCGGAGTTGAGCTTGTGGCTTCCGGATGTGTTGTTGCCTTCGAACTTGTAGTAGATATGCGCCGGAGTGTTGAGGAACTTCTCCAGATTGTAGGCGCGACACAATGGGGAAGGGCGATAGACCTTGTACATCTCGCGCACGCCTTCCGGGATATCGAAGTAGGCAGTGGTGTCATCGAGTTCCTGTTTCACGAGCTCATCGCAGAAAACGGGCGATATATCCTCGGGGCGCGCTATCTGGCCGTTGGGAAGGCGCATGGGATCAGGAGGCTCAGGCATGTCGGCGCGCAGGTTGTACCATTGTGTGGGAATCTGATCCTCGCGAAGATACAATCTGTAAGGGGCGTTCATTTCCTTTGTCGTGGTGCTTGCTTCCGCTGTTGCCGTCTGTCCCATCATCCTCATCCTTTCTTTGAGATACCTGAGCATCTACGCTGGGCATCTGCGTTTCTCGTCCTCGTCCTCGTCCAGTGGGTGTCGCGCATAAAAAAGACCCCCGGATCACCGAGGGTCTTCATCTGCTATGTATGTGCGTGCGCGAAGTTCCGATGATCCTATCCTGATATTCCTTTGCGCCACCACCAAGCACCGGCAAACGCCGCAGCGTTTGCGAAAGCGTTCATGCTATGTGCGTTCGTGTTGGTCAAGGAATGTCCTTCTCTTTATCGGAACGCAAGCGATGGTATCACTTCATCGGGATCGCGTCAAAGGGTTTTTCGTGGATATGGGAACATGCGTAGGGGACTGGGCAAGCATCATAGATGTGGGTCTTGAATCGATCTTGCCCAACGCTCATGCTTCATTCGCCGAAATGAGACATTAGATGTGACCCTTTGTCTCCCATTCGCCATCGGTAAAACCGATAGCGATGCATAGGTATCAAGTATTTGGAAAGTTTGCCCGTTTGAACTAGAATTTCAATCCTATCCTCGGCGATCCCAAGCATGCCGCTTTCCCTCAAGCAGGCATGCTTTCGCTGGGATAGAGGAAAGCGAACACCAACTGCGGATTTTCGAGGCACAGAATTGATAGAGCTAAAAGATCTCAACAAGAGCTTCAAGGTGGGCAAAGGACATTTGCATGCTGTACGCGATGTCAATCTCACCATAGAAGATGGCGATATCTACGGCATAATCGGCTTCTCGGGAGCGGGCAAATCCACGCTCGTTAGATGCATCAACTTGCTCGAGAGGCCTACATCCGGATCGGTGCTCATAGACGGCGTTGATCTGACGAAGCTCGGCAACAAGGAGCTTCGTGAGGCGCGCAAGAATATCGGCATGATATTCCAGCAGTTCAACCTGCTATCGCAGCGTACGGTGGAGGCCAACATCCGCTACCCGCTCGAACTCAACAAGACCGATAAGGCCAAGGCTGATGCGCGCGTGAAAGAGCTCCTTGAGCTTGTGGATCTTACTGAGAAGGCGAAGGCTTACCCGGCGCAGCTATCCGGCGGACAAAAGCAGCGCGTTGCCATCGCTCGTGCCCTTGCATCCGATCCGAAGATCATCCTTTGCGACGAGGCTACAAGCGCGCTCGACCCCATCACAACCCGCTCCATCCTGGATCTGTTGAAGTCGCTCAATGAGAAGCTCGGCGTTACCATCGTGGTCATCACCCATGAGATGCGCGTGGTCGAGCAGATATGCCACCATGTGGCGGTGATGAGCGATGGACAGATCAAGGAAAAGGGCAGCGTTCACGATGTGTTCTTGAAACCGCAATCCGAAACGGCGCGCAAGCTGATCGAGCCCAGCGAAGGTGAAGGCGGAATCCGCAATCGCGAGAACACATTGCGCCTTGCATTCACCGGCGATGAATCGGGTGATCCTGTCATATCCGATATGACGCTCAAGTGCGGTGTCATGGTGAATATCCTGGCAGCTAATACAGAAGAGATCGGCGGCAAGACGTTCGGTCAGATGCTGATCGAGCTGCCGAAGGACGCAGAGGTGAGGGCGCGCATCGAGCGCTACCTTACCGATCGCGGCATCTACTATGAGGTTGGAACGCCCGATGGCGGCGATGCCGGTAACGGTGCAACCAATGATGCCGTCAACGCTGCCGGCAATGGCGCCAATAGCGATGCTGACGGTACTCTCGTAGCGCAGGAGGCTGAAGCTGCTTCGCAAGAGGCGCAAGACGATCTTCGCAAGAAGGAGAAAGATACGCTCAAAAGCGAAGGAGAGTTGATCTAGATGTCTCCGGAGATGATACAGCTGCTCATCGATGGCACGTGGGAAACGCTCTACATGACGATCGTTTCCACTGCGGTGTCCTACATTCTGGGCATTCCGATCGGTGTCATCCTATATATAACAGGAGAAGGCGGCATCAAGCGCAATCGTGCGGTGAACCTTGTCGTGGGTACTATCGTGAATATCCTGCGCTCAGTGCCATTCCTCATCCTGCTAGTTGCCATCCTGCCGTTCACTCGAGCGGTCGTGGGCACCACCATCGGCTCGACAGCAACGATAGTGCCGCTTGTTGTCGCTGCCGCACCGTATGTTGCACGTATGGTGGAATCGTCTTTGAAGGAGGTCGATGCTGGCGTTATCGAGGCGGCTCGCGCTATGGGCTCCTCCGCGTTTCAGATGATCTTCAAGGTGTTCCTTCCCGAAGCGAAGCCTTCGCTTTTGGTGGGTGCCACCATCTCGCTTGCTACGATACTCGGCTATTCAGCCATGGCAGGCTTCGTGGGTGGTGGCGGACTTGGCGCTATCGCCATCAACTACGGCTACTATCGCTATCAATCCGATGTGATGTTGATCACTGTTGCCCTTCTTGTAGTGATCGTTCAGATATTCCAAGAGGGCGGATTGAAGCTGGTAAGCAAAGTGGATAAACGACTTCGTTGATAAAAAGACCTACAGATAGGAGAGGGAAATGAAGAAGTCTTTTTGGAAGAAAGCAGTTGCCGTTGTTGCGGCGACTGGATTGGCAACCTTTGCGCTTGCGGGTTGCTCCGGATCGAATGCGGGCTCTGCTGCGAGCTCGGCAGCCACATCCTCAGATGACAATGTGATCCGCGTGGGTGCGTCTCCCACCCCTCATGCAGAGATCTTGGGTGCTATCGCCGATGATCTGGCCGAGCAAGGCTACACGCTCGACATCGTTGAGTACAACGATTACGTGCTTCCCAACACTGCTCTGCAGGATGGCGAGATCGATGCCAACTACTTCCAGCACATCACATACCTGAACGACTTCAATGAGGAGAATGGAACGGATCTGGTCTCTGTGGCCGAGGTGCACTTCGAGCCGTTCGGAATCTACTCGGAGAAGATCACCAATCTGGATGAGCTTGCCGATGGTGCCATCGTTGCCGTTCCTAACGACACCACGAATGAGGCTCGTGCGCTTTTGCTCCTTGAGCAGGAGGGATTGATCAAGCTGAATCCTGAGGCAGGGCTCAGTGCGACGGTCGTGGACATCGTTGAGAATCCGAAGAACCTGCAGATCCAGGAAGTCGAAGCAGCTCAGCTTCCGCGTGTGCTCCCCGATGTTGAAATCGCGTGCATCAATGGCAACTATGCGCTTGAGGCAGGACTGAATGTGGCTGACGCTATCGCTGTTGAGTCCGACAGCTCTCAGGCTGCTCAGGCTTATGTGAACGTGCTCGCAGTGAAGGCTGGCAACGAGGACGATGCCAAGACGAAGGCGCTCGTTGATGCGCTGCTCTCGCCAACGGTTCAGGATTTCATTGCCGAGAACTACAACGGAGCAGTAGTAACGGTCTTTTAATTCCGCTGGCCTTTCTTTGTCCGCGTAACCCGTGAGATCTTGCCCTTGGCTTCGGACTGTGAAGAATATGATGTGTTATATCATATTCTTCTTGTCCTGCAGAATCGGGCTTCGACCTCGCGGGTTACGCTATCGTTTCGTTGGCCTGCTCATCCGTTGATCGTAACAATTCTGATATATCTTATGAGCATCCCGTAGGGGCAGGATCTCGATCCTGCCCTTTTCTGCGATAGAATGGCACTATGAACGATTCTCACATCATAACCATCGAAGATGATCTTGACCTTGCAAAGATCGCTGTGTCGGGGCAATGCTTCCGTGTGCGAAGGTTCGATGACGGCACATATCGATTCATCACGGGCGATGATATTCTCTATATAAGAAGGATCGATGACGAACCGAGCGATGGCTGCGATCGTCCAGCTCGATATGAAGTGTCCTGTACGCCGGAGGAATGGAAGAGCATTTGGTGTCACTATTTCGATCTTGATCGCGATTACGCCGCTATCCGAAAGCGCTGCAGCGGCAAGAACGACTTCATCGATAACACCATGGATTTCGGGCGCGGAATCCGTGTCCTCAATCAGGATCCATGGGAGATGCTCATAACGTTCATAATCTCACAGCGCAAGAACATGCCTGCCATATCGAAGTCCGTGAACCTCATAGCCGAGCGTTTTGGAACACCCATCGAGACCGAATTCGAAACAATCCACGCATTCCCGACCCCAGAGCAGCTCGCTAAGGCTAAAGACGAGAATCTGCGCGAATGCTCGCTTGGGTATAGGGCACCTTATGTGGCGGATGCGACGAAGCGCGTCTTGTCGGGCGATCTGGATCTGGATGCCGTGGCCGCATTCGCCGATGAGGAGCTCTTCGAGGAGCTGCAAAAGGTGCACGGAGTTGGCAGGAAGGTGGCGAACTGTATCTGCCTTTTCGCCTATGGACGCACGTCGCTTGTACCTGTGGATGTGTGGATCGCGCGCGCCATCGATGAGCAATGCGAAGGCGCTGACCCATTCGCCGAGTTCGGCAAAGACGCTGGTATCATGCAGCAGTACGTGTTCTTCTACATGACGAATTCTGCGTAAATAATAAAAATTATTTACGCAGCTGACGCTGCGATTTCGAAATGAGAAAGATAATGGAAAACAAGCAAACTTCCCAGCATCCGGCATTTGACGAGTTCGTTGCAACGGTTGCAGCTCTTCGAGCGCCGGATGGCTGTCCATGGGATCGTGAACAGACTCACCTTTCCATCGCGCCGAACATGATCGAGGAGGCCTACGAAGCGGTCGACACGATAGAGCAGAACGATATAGCGCATCTGCGTGAAGAGCTCGGCGATGTCCTCTTGCAAGTGGTGCTGCAGTCACAGATCGCCTCCGATGAGGGGGAATTCACCATAGATGATGTTTGCGCGGACGTGAACGCGAAGATGATCCGGAGGCACCCTCATGTCTTCGGGGATGCGAAAGCCGGAGGTGCGAACGAGGTTCTGCAAGTTTGGGATCAGATCAAGCTAAAGGAGAAAGAGGCATCCGACGATGCCGGCGAAGCGCGTCCGGAGGGCTTGCTCGACGGCGTTCCTCGCAATCTTCCTGCGCTGACCCAAGCGCAGAAGATATCGCGAAAGGCTGCATCAGCTGGATTTGAATGGGGCAGCATCCAAGACATCTGGGATAAGGTGCATGAAGAGGTGTGTGAGCTCACCCAAGCCTATGATGCCGCGCCGAAGGATGATGCGGGCAAGATCTTGCACGATGCGCCTGAAGCAGAGGATGTCGAGCTCGAATTCGGAGATGTGCTCTTCGCTCTTGTGAACGTGGGCAGGCGGATGGGCATCAATTCAGAGAACGCGCTTCGCAAGACTTGCACGAAATTCCGCGATCGTTGGGCGTTCATGGAGGCAGAGGCTGAAAAACGCGGGGTCGATCTTGAAGACCTTTCGCAGCCAGAACAAGAAGAGCTTTGGCAGATGGCGAAGGAACAACCGCAAACAAAGCGCGAACACGACAGAACGGATGCATGATGCTGGCTCGAAAAGTCTTTGAATCGCCCGAAGTCTACCTGATCGAGGTGCCTTTTCAAAACGTTGCGCTCACCGAGACCAACGTCTATATCATCCGCGATCAAGACGATGTCCTGATCGTGGATATGGGTTCTCCCACCGAAGAGGCTGCCGCTGTTTTCACCGCGGCGCTCGAAGAGCTCAACATCGATCCTGCCGAGGCGCGTTACTTCTTCACGCATATGCATTTCGACCATTCGGGACTCGCACAAGCCTACGTTCCGTCTGAAGCGACCATCTACATGAACGAGCTCGAGCTTATGGCGGCAAGCCCTCTTTTCGCTCGAAAGATGAACCGTATGGTGCAAGACCGCCTGGAGGAAGAAGGGATGGATACATCGCATGCTTCCGAGATCTGTGCCACCATCGAGATAGCAACGCCGCTTGACGACGGTTCCAAGACCATTGAGAAGGTGAAGGGCGACGATACGATAATGGTGGGTCGATATCCATTTCAGGTGATCGACCTTCCTGGCCACACGCGTGGGATGATGGGGCTCTTCCAACCTGATTCGGGCATCTGCTTTTCAGGCGATCAGCTGCTGTTCATCATCACGCCCACTACAGGCTTGTTCCTGGATGGCTCCGACAGCCTTCGGGCTTATGAGCGCAGCCAGCAAAGGCTCATGTCCCTGCCTATAACGATGCTCTTCCATTCCCACGGTGATATCCGTCCTGATTTCCGCGAACGTGCCGAGCACATAATCCGGCACAAGGCCAAGCGCGTGGACGATACGGTCGATGTGGTGCGATCTCTGTTCGATGAGATGCCCGGTGATCTGGCACCGCGCGGCGTGGATGTCATACGAGCCATGCGATGGAAGATCCCGTTCGATTCGATCGATGAATGCGAACCTCACCAGCAATGGCTGATCTACACCCAAGGCATGGCGATCTTGGATCATCTGGTGGTGGAAGGCCGCATCGAGCGCATCGCAGAGGCCGCTATCGTTGGAAACGCTTCGGTATTGCATCGTTATTCACCCGTATATCTGCTCTAGCATCTGGTACAAATGAATATACCGGCTCGGCAAAAGGCAGGAACTAAAGGTAGGAACGGAAGACATCGACTGAAGGCAGGACAGCTGAAGGCTGGAATGCTGGTCTTGCAACGAGCGGCAAAGGGGGTGTGAACATGGCCACATTGAAAGAGTTCGTGAAAGTGGCGAAGCTTTCGCTCAACGACAAGACATCGGGCAAGCGAGTGCGTCGTATACTTTCCGTCTTGCGTGAATACCATGTAGCGCAAGGCCTTACTCCGCAAAAGGCGGTCGATGTTCTTGAGGCGCTCGGTCCCACTTTCGTGAAGATCGGCCAGATCGCCGCTACCCGCTCGGACATGCTCCCTCAAGAATACTGCGAAGTCTTCTTCAAGCTGCAGACAGACGTTACCCCCATGTCGTTCGATACCGTTCTTGATTGCATAGACAAGGCATATGGCAAAAGCTGGAACGAGGTGTTTTTAGCCATAGACCCCAAACCACTCGGGTCGGCCTCTATTGCGCAGGTGCATAAAGCAGTCCTGCTCGATGGTAGCGTGGTGGCGGTGAAGGTGCGCCGTCCCGGCATCGTCCAGGAGATGAAAGACGATATCCAGCTGATGAAGCGCCTTCTTGCAACAGCGGAATTCGTTGCATCACAGCACGAGAATATCCTTCTGAACTTCGAGAATCTGCTCGATGAATTGCAGAACACCACCGAAAACGAATTGGATTTCCGCGTGGAGCTGAAGAACCTGATCCGTTTTCATGCTGATATGGCGAAACAGCCAGGAGTATCCTCGCCGATGCCGTACCCGGAGATATCCAATGAATCCGTGTTGGTCATGCAATATATCGAGGGCATCCAGGTGGACGATAAGGCGGCGCTCGTCAAAGAGGGGATAGATCTTGACAAGCTTGCGAGCCGCATCCTCCACAGTTACATAATGCAGATCCTTGATGATGGATTCTTCCACGCCGATCCGCATGCCGGCAACATCATCATCCGCGATAAGACCATCGTCTGGATCGATCTGGGGATGACAGGCTCTTTGAAAGGAAGCCAGCGTGAATTGGTATCGCAGATGTTCCGTGCGCTGGTCTCCAACGATCCCTATCAGATGATGCAGGCGGTTCTCGGCATTTCGCGTCTGAACGGCGATATAGACTACGGGTTCCTGCTCGGTCAGCTCGGATCGCTCATCAACCGCTATGGAGGAGCCGACCTCTCTGAGATCAACATGGCGCAAGTGGTCGAAGAGCTCACCGATATCATGCACAAGCAGCATCTTATTATGGATCCCGCGGTCACCATGCTCGTTCGCGGCATCGTTACCATCGAAGGGATGATCGAGCATATATCACCTTCGACCAATGTGATGCAGATAGTGAGCGAAAGCGTGTTGAAGGAGTCCGTCAAACCGAAGCACTTGGAGATGAAGGCGATAGAGCTTACGAGCGCATCGCTCAATTCCTTCGAAGCCATGACCAAGATCCCCGCTCAGGTTCTGAATACCATGGAGATGCTGGATCGCGGCGAGATCACGCTCAAAGGCGAGGTGAAGGCATCGACCGACATCCTTGCAACGATCTACGCATCGGTGGGGCGCATCTCGCTTGCCATAATCTCCGTTGGACTTTTCTTGGGGTCGTCTATTTTGTGCACCACCAATATGGAGCCGAAGCTGCTCGAAGTTCCGGTGCTCGGTGTGCTGGGTTACCTTGGCGCATTCGTGCTGGGGGTGTATGTCATCATCCAAACATTCCGATCGCGTCATAAGATGAAGAACCATGAGAAGCTATAGTTCATTTATGATATAAAAATTATGGAGGGACAATGAGTTTTACGATAGGCTGCCACCTTTCATGCTCGAAAGGCTATGAGAACATGGCGCGTGAAGCGGCTTCGATAGGAGCCAATACCTTCCAGTTCTTCACGCGCAACCCACGAGGTGGCAAGGCCAAGGATATAGACCCTGCAGATATCGCCGCATACGATGCTTTGGCTGAAGAGGCGGGGATCGAGACCATCCTGGCGCATGCCCCTTATACGCTCAATCCCGCATCGGCAAAGCCTGAGACGCGCGAGTTCGCCATACAGACGCTCGCGGACGATCTGAAGAGGATGGAATTCACTCCCAACCAGATGTACAACATGCATCCTGGCGCACATGTGGGGCAGGGGTCGGAAAAGGGGATCGAGCTCATCGCAGATGCGCTCGATCAGGTGCTCTCGCCTGATCAATCCACGACGCTTCTGCTTGAGACCATGGCGGGGAAAGGGTCGGAGGTCGGCGCGACGTTCGAAGAGCTAGCGCAGATCATCGAACGTGTGGAGCTCGGTGATAAGGTCGGGGTTTGCTTGGATACCTGCCATATCTGGGATGGCGGTTACGACATCGTAGGCGCGCTCGATGACGTGCTTGAGGATTTCGACAAGACGATCGGGCTTGAGCGTTTGAAGGCCATCCATCTGAACGATTCGAAGAATCCGAAAGGCTCGCACAAGGATAGGCACGAAGTTATAGGCGGTGGCCAGATCGGCCTTGATGCTCTCGTAGCTGTGACTTCCCATCCGGCACTTTGCGATCTGCCGTTCTTCTTGGAGACTCCACACGATAAGATCGCAGGCTACGGTGAAGAGATATCCCTCATCCGCTCCTTGCGCGATAAGTGAGTAACGAAGGAAAGAAACGGGTGATGAGATACTTCAGAAGCTCCGCAGCCTTACGTATCTCTTCACCCGTTTCTTTCCTTGTAAGCGGCATGAACACGCGATGCCGATAGTTAAAGGCTATGGTTGAAATGCCGTAGCAGACCCTTTGGGTCTACACACGGCATTTCGAGGGATCTAAAATATTGCTCTGCAAGTTTGATTTGTTAGGAAAGGCTATACATGCAACAACCCATACGTGTGATGTTCGTATGCCACGGCAATATTTGCCGCTCTCCCATGGCGGAATTCCTGCTGAAGGATATGGTCGAAAAACGCGGCATATCGGATCGCTTCATCATAGAGTCCGCCGCCACCACGAACGAGGAGATCGGGAATCCGGTCTATCCCGGAACGCGCAAGAGGCTCGCACGCGAAGGGATCTCGGTCGATGGCAAGTTCGCAAAGCGCCTTCGCCGGGACGATTATGATAAGTTCGACCTCATTATCGGTATGGACGAGGAGAACATGCGCGACATGAAGCGATTGTTCGGTGGCGATTCCGATGGCAAGGTCTACAAGATGATGGAATTCGCGGGCATCGATCGCGATGTGGCTGATCCATGGTATACGGGCGATTTCGAGGCCACTTACGATGACATCTATGAAGGCTGCATCGGGCTGCTGAGCTTTTTGCGCGTGTGATGCTTTCATATGGGCGGATCACTGGGGTGGATGAACCTGCAAGCACACTGCGTAGAGGGCGATCTTGATCGCCCTCATGAAACTCGTTTTGTGTTGCAGGTAAGATCAAAGCCTCACACAAACCGGAGCTTCATGCGATTTGTCAATAGCAGACCGAATTTATACTTTATTTATGAAAAAAATCCATAATTCGTTCAAAACGTCTTGAATCCTGTTGCTGTTTTGTAAGAATAAGTAACTAAGTTTGTACTGTTGCAATAACTTCGCGATGGCGGGTTACGTAAAGCCAGAAGAGCCTCTATCAGGCGATCAGAGGAAGCGGCGTGCATAACTCGTTCATTGCAAGGTCATTGCAAAACCAAAACGCAGCTTAAACGTAGCAGAATACGTCTGTTTTGAGGGGAGTCGAAACAGACGTATAGGTGTGTCAAAAGCACTGTAGGAAAGCTGGGAAACGATCGCTTGCGCCATACAAGCGGTTGCGAAACTGCCGGTCATCCGGCCTGTTTCGAAAGGTGGTGTTTCGCCTATGGAGTACGGAGAGAAGGTAATGGAGATCATGAGAACCCGAAAAGGGAAGCTTTTTGCTGTGCTTCTTGTTTTGACGGTGATCTTCACATTCACCGGTATCGCTTATGGTACGAGCGAATCGATGAAGAGCGAGGAGGATCTGCTCGTTCAAAGCGAGGAGGAGCAAGTCACAGCAGTTGACGGCAACCTTCCTGCAACAGGAGGAAGCGATGAATCGCAGGACAGCAAAACGCCTGAGGAGAATGGCGCAGATGCTGTCATAGAGGATCCCGATACGGATGATCCTGATGCGGATGAGAACATCGCGCCTGTTCCGATGGTCGTTACCGATGGCATCGTGACCTTTACGGTTGAGGGCAAGGATCAGGCAGCCATTCAGTACGGTGGCTCCGATGTGACCAAAGCCATCGAGGTCGATCCGGCCGATATAACCAAGGATGCTCCTTTCTCGTTCACTGTGACACCCGCTGAGGGCTATGAGATCGATACGGTTTCCGCTGTATCTACCTTCAATGATCGCGCGAAGCCATTCGTGCCGAGCACTCCTATTGGAGGAACTGAAGGTGAAACGAACGATATTCCCGAGGGAAGCGTTGTCTACGATGAGCTTTCCGATGTTATGAAGGCCGCGCTAGCCGATGAGGGTGAGAAGAAGCTCGATGCGCTCGAGTCGGAGGTTTCCACCGATCAGGCCAGCGCTGCGTTCACATACACCATCGATGACATGGCTTTCTTCGCCGGCCGCGATGTGACGATCACCGTGAAGATGAAGGAAGTCGAATACGATGCTTGGTACAAGGTCGTCAATGCTCTCGCAGCAGGCCACAACGTCAAGCTCTCGCAGGATCTGGTGGCAGGTGAGGAGATCACCGATGAAGCCGTTAGCGATGCGGATAAGATGCTTAACAAGCAGCCTGCGGTTGTTAAAGCAGGTAGCGATGTAACCCTTGATCTCAATGGGCATTCTATAGAGTCCAAGCTGAACGGTGTGGATGCGCTTTTCCTGGCCAACGGCGCAGGTACGAAGTTCACCATCACTGATCCTAATTCAGCACCCATTTATGGTGGAAATGGAACCGTGTCTGTTTCGGCGGATCAAGCAGGTCAGCTTGCAAGCTGGGATGCTGCAAGTCGCACTCTTACATATTACGTTACCGATACCATCGCATCAAACGATTCAACCTCTGAGCTGCGTTTGACCGGAACTGTCAAAGTTCCCGATAACGCTGGAATGATCAGCGGGGGAAGCGCCAATCTGATCAAGGGCGGTGACAACGCGACTATCAACATAGAAGGCGGTGTGTTCTCCGTCAACTCCAAAGCGGTGAACATAGCTAACTCTACGCTGAATATGACAGGTGGCTATATCGTTGGATGCAACATCACTTCCGATAACGGCGCTGCTATAAATGCGGCCAACTCTGCTGTTAGCATCGCTGGCAATGCGATCATTGCAGGCAACACCGCAACCGCAACCAATCCAGGTCCCTATGCCGGTGGCAATGGTGGCGCGATCGCGATCTTCAGCACAGAAGGAGGAACCGCAACAACGGATATTTCCGGGAATGCGATCATTGCAGGAAATAAGGCATCGTGCGGCTCTACTTTGAGTGCTTTCGAAAGGCCGACCAATGGACTTGGTGGTGGCATCTATACGAAAACGACCAAAGGCTCTGTTGCTCTGAACGTGGGTGGAAATGCTGTGATATCCGGCAACGTTGCATCCTATGATGGCGGCGGTATCTACCATATGCAGGGCACTTTGAATCTGAACGGTAGTGCATACATCACGAATAATGCCACCGAAACCGGACAGACAGAAACAGGCCATACCGGCACCAACTATGCCGTTCACTATGGCGGAGGTGGTGTCTTCTCCACCGATCTGGTCAAGGTAGGCGGCAATGTGAAGGTTACCAGCAACAAGGCTGCCGGATCCGGTGGCGGTCTTCTGATGCCTGCAAAGGATAAGCAGGTAACTGCAGTGTTGAAGATGGACAGCGGGTATTTCGCTGCGAATGCGGCCATAACCAACGAAGGTGGTGGCATGTGCCTTACTACTAAGGGCGCAGACGGTAAGAACGGTAGCTATATCTACAGCGGGTATATCTCGAACAACGGGACAGCTACGGAATATGATTACGGCGGTGGCGGTATCTTCGTAACCTCTTCCGGAGGCGAGCTCTATGTGTACAACCCGCTCGTAACGAAGAACAAAGCAGAGGGCTCCGGTGGCGGTGTGGCTGCTTGCCAGAATGGCATCGTCATCTCAAGCGATGCAGCCATCTTCGACAACACTGCAGGTGGGGCATCCGTTCCATCGGGTCATCCCATCGGTGGTCAGTGGCCGAGCGAGATGGGATTCACTACTTCTGCGAATACGGTGGATGGAAAATATGCCGCATCTGACTTCTATGGCGCCAAAGAGAGCACCATCTACAACGACATGCTCTCCACGGGTGATGACGTTGGAAGCTACAACTGGAAAGGCTTCATGAGCGGAAGCAATGCAACGAAATGCGCTTCTGCATCGCTTAGCAACAATTCCTCTTCGAACAATTGGTTCACACTGAAGAATGCGCAGGGCGACACGATAGGCAGTGTTTATTCTCCAGCTTATTTCAGCACCGCGTGGGTCAATTCTGCAAAAACGCGCATAGCGATATATCTTCCTAAAAAGGAGCTTGAGAATGCCGGACTGACCCCTGAAGATATTCATGGAATGTTGGATGGTGTCAATTTTGAGTATTACAAGAACAGTTCGACACCTGAGAAATATCGTTTGACGATCGATGGGCTCGATGCGAAATGGCTTGAGGAAGGCTTCCAGGGAAGTGTGGAGTACTACTCTTTCCAGTGCTCTCTGAGCAACGATTATGCAAGCTTAAACTATAAATACGGCGGAGCACTCTACAACGCTGATGGCTCTGTGAACACTTCCGGTTGGGAGAAGTTCACCGATAAGACGATCACGGGAACAACCTTCAATGGGAACTTCGAGATCTTCAAGATCAATGATTTCCCGAAGAACGAAGAGATCGATGGCGAGATGAAGAGCGGTTACGCGGATGCCAAGCGCATGATGGGTCTTACCGCTTTCCCATCTGATCAGGATAAGGCAAACGCTATTGCAGCTGCTCGCTTGGTGGTATGCGGGAACTACTCTGCAGCCAATGGTGGCGGTATCGCAGTCAATGGTAAGATCACCATCGGACGCGATCCTAAATCGAACGTTCCCGATGAACCTGATACGCCCGATACGCCGAAGTATGCTTCTCTTACCATCAATAAGGCGTTCGACAATGCGATCGAGCAGGGTAAGGCCGGCAAAGCAACGGTGCTCTTCAAGGTTAACGGATACATCAACGAGATGTATTATCACGCAGCCAAGGATAAGCCGTTCTACTCTGATGTGCTCGAGATCAACTTCGATGTCGACGAGAAAGGCGTCATCACTACGAATGGTATTCAGCTGGATAATCTTCCGGTGGGTGCGTTCTTCGTGATCGAAGAGATAACCGATTCCGGTTTCAATACATCCAATGTTGGCGGTTCGGTGAAGACCGTGACCATTGTGGCTGGCGAGGATGGCCAAGTGAATATCGTGGGATTCACCAATACCTACAACCCTGACAAGCCGTGGAACGACAGCATCCAGAACGACTGGACCAAGTCGGGGGCAAAGTTGAACGAGCAAGGCGGCGGAAGCGAAGGCTCCGACACGCCGGGCGAAGAGTAAGGTAAGGAGGTAGATCACTATGAGGAATTCATACCTTACAAAGCGCTTCGGACTGACATTCGTGGCCATCGCTCTTTGCATAGCGGCCGGTGTCGGTGCAACGTTTGCCTACTACACCGACTCAACCGTTGCAGCGGGCAGTCTGGTCTACAGCGCCGATGAACCCTCGACCGATATCAAAGAAGAGGTCGACAATGCGGGCAAGGACATATGGATCGAGAACACATCCGATGTGCCCGTTATGGTGCGCGTGAAGCTCTACTTCTCGGATGCGAATGCTGATATCACATTGCAGGGTAAGGAAAACACCGACTGGGGATTCGTCAAGGACAGCGACACCGCAACCGATTGGATCTATTACAACAAGGTGCTCTGGCCTGGCGAGCCAACATCGGTTCTCCGCGCTGAGATAAAAGCCAAGGCAGGAGATGAGACACTCGACAATTTCAAGGTGAACGTAGTTTCACAAAGCGTTCGCACCATTTGGGTGGACGATGAGAATGGCGGCTACGAGGCCGGAGACTTCGATGGCAATGTGGTGAATATCGGTGCCATCAAGGGTATTGACCAGCCGATTACCATAACAGGTCAAAAGCCGAGTGGGATGTAAAGGGGTGAATGAATGATGATCAAGACAAAAGCAAGCATTTCATCCCGTACCATGATCCTGCTCATCGGAGCAGTGCTGCTGTGCGTCATCGGCCTTACGGGAGCTGTAGGAGCCACGCAGGCAAGCCTGAACTACTCCGAGGATTACGCGGCCCGCATCGAGCAATCCGAGCTTGGCGTGGCTCTCTTCGAGAAGAGCGGTTCGGGCGATGCTGTTGCTGTTAACATCGGTGCTGAGGGCAAGCAGACCGGAAGAGATTCTGTGGCACAAGGTCTGGAAGGGAAGCTGCTGGAGCAAAAGTCAGGTGATGACCTTCTTATCCTCAACGGCGACAAGCAGATGATCCCGGGCAAGAAGTACACCGAGGAGATATCCGCAAAAAACGTGGCTGACATGCCCCAGTACCTTCGCATAACCGTGAAGAAGTACTGGACGGTCGATGGTGAGAAGACCCCTGAGCTCAATCCCGCGCTCATCAAGCTCGGCATGAACAGTGCTGATTGGAAATGCGTGGAAGATCCGAACGGCGAGACAGTGACGTTCTACTATCTGGCACCGGTGAACGCAGGACAGCTCACCGCGAACGCCATCGAGCAGATCTGGCTCGATCCAGCCATCGTAGATTATACGAACGATCTTAAGGACTATTTGGCAGACAAGGAATTGAAGCTCAACCTTGAGGCCACGGTCGAGGCGGTCCAGACGAACCATGTGGCCGATGCAGCCAAGAGCGCTTGGGGCGTGGATATCGACGCTCTCGGCCTTGGTTGGCAAGACATAGATACCAGCAAGAATGGACAGGAGGCTTAAGATGAAGAAGGCATCGAAGATAATAGCCTCGCTGTTCTCAGCTGTGTTCGCTGCTAGCTTGGCGTTCACACCGGCTGGCTTGGCTTTCGCAACATCCGCCGCACCTGAAGGCGATGTCAGCCTTCCCGATACCAGCGGCGCTCCTTCAACGGATGCGCCGGTCATCGAGCAGGTCGATGACGAATGGGTGGTAACCTTCAACGGAACGGATATGGACAGCACGCTCTACGAGATGGTTCAGCAGGTCGCAGGGTTGCAGCCGGGCGACCAGAAGATCTTCAAGATCAAGCTCGTGAACGACTGCGATAAGGATGTTGACTGGTACGTTAAGAACTATATCGCCGACTCCATGGAAGATGATTCTACGAACGCCCTTGGTGCATCCATCACAGGCGCATCCTATTCCTATGAGCTTCTCTATTATGATGAGTATCAGGACGGTGCCGAGGTGGATACCACTTTGGGCACGGCGATCTATGGCAACGAGAACCTTGGCGGCGAGGGTGCTACAGAGGATCGTGCTCAGGCGCAGCCAGATGGATCGCAAGGCGCAGAGCCAAATTCGCAGAGTGTTTCCGCGGCTCCGGGTATCGGTACCGGCAAGAATGAAGCTCAGACCGGTGGTTTGCAGAACGCAACGAACTCGAATGCAAAGGATAGCTATTTCTATCTGGGTCGCTTCGCTCCGGACACGGTTCGCATGATGACATTGAGCCTCGGTCTTGACGGCGAGACCCACACAAACGCGTATTTCAACACTAATGCTGGTGTTGTGATCGGATATGCTGCTGAGCCTGTTGGCGAAGGCGAGGAGATCGTGACCACTGAGCGCACTACGACCTATGAGCAGGCTCCGCGCACTGTGGGAGGCGATCTTCCGCAAACGGGCGACATGCTCCCCACCATCTCGATGATATGTCTCGTGCTTGGACTGATAGTTCTCGTATGCGGCATAGCTAGCTGGATGAATGATCGTAGGCATGCGAAAGAGGGGGAGTAGATCATGAAGTTGATGAAACGAGCCCTTTCAACATTGCTCGCAGGTGTTTTCGCTGCATCGATGTGCATCCTTCCGGCGCTTGCCGATGAAGCGCCCGCTCTTAAGGTTGATGCTCCAACATACACGGTCACCATTTCGGGTGGTAACCAGGGAACCGTTTCGGTAGCCGGTGAAGAAGGTCCTTCCGTTGCCATCCCAGTTCCTGCTGGAAACACCTTCTCAAGCCCCGTAACCGTTCACGTAACGAACGATAAGTATTACGTGAAGGGTCTTCGCGACAGTTCGGTGAACAACGCCTACATCGATGATTACGTGGCGAACAACAGCACTGTTTCACCTGACGGGTTCTACGCCCTTACTCCCAACATCGAAGTGACCTCTGACATCAATTTGGTGGTTGCCTATGGTATCAAGGGCGAGATGGTGAACTACAGCGTGCAATACAAGTATGGTGATACTCTTCTTGGCGAGCCTGACACTTTCACGGCGCAGCTTGGTGACACCCCGGCTCCTATCGCGAAGTATATCGAAGGTTATATTCCCGATGCGAACCAGAAGGCGCTAACGCTGGATGCCAACAACAAGGTCATCACGTTCAACTACTACAAGCTTCCGCCTAACTATCGCACCATCTATGAGAACGAGACGATCTACATCATCACCCCGGAAGGCGAGCAGGTTCCTGTAACACCTGTAACGCCTGAAGAGGCGGCTGCCGGCGCTGTGCCTGTGGTCACCGAAGCTGGTGAGACCATCCTCGATGCTGATGGCAATCCGCTGGCGGCACCTATCGATGAGGAGAACTTGGATGATAATGCCAATCCTCTCGCGAGCGCCAATGGCGAGGCGGGGATAAGCACCCAGGCAGCTGATGCCGCATCCATTCTCTCATGGTTGCTTCCGCTTCTGGCGGCGGTCGTAGTTGCCGGGTTGGTCGTGTTCTTCGCTCTGCTCATTCGCAATAAGCGCAAGGATAACGAGAATTCGTAAACGCGAATCGCTGTTTCAAACGATCGGTTAAGAAGGTAGATGATCCGATAATCATGAATTCGAATGGATATGGTCAGAATCCCCAGAATTCGAACGGATATATGAATCAGCAGAACGGATACGGAGTGCCGAACGCAGGTGCTCCGTATCCTTCTGTTTCGCCGCAGTACCCTCAAGGCCAGCAGCCTTATGGGCAGCAACCTTTCCCCGGTCAAGCACCGGTGAATGGGCAGCAAACTTATGGGCAGCAACCCTTCGCTGGACAAGCGCAGCCCTACGGATCTCAAGGCATCCCGGAGCAGCGGCCTTTTCCTCCGGCACAGCAATATGAACAACCATTTCAGTCTGAGGGTCTGTCGGATAACGCTTCCTATCCGAGCCCACAGCCGGCTGCAAAGCCTAAGCCGAACAAGGCGGCAATGGCGCTTTCATACATTATCTCGGGCGTGGGCTCCATCCTTCTTCTTGTCAGTGTCGTGCTGTTCTGTGTGTTCATGGTTCCCCAGCTTTTCGGCATCAAGCCCTATGCGGTGCTTTCCGGATCGATGGAACCTGAATACCCCGTAGGCAGCCTTGTGTTCGTTCAGGATGCAAATGCAGACCAGCTCGATGTGGGCGATGTGATTACGTTCGATCAGACTATCGTGGGTCAGGGAAGCACGGTGGTAACGCATCGTATAGCCCAAAAGGACACGGCGAACCGTCAGTTCGTGACCAAGGGTGACGCGAACGAGACCAATGATCCCGAGCGCGTTCCATACGCTTCTGTCATAGGCAAGGTTGTGTTCAGTATCCCCGTTGTGGGTTATATGGCGCTCACCATGGATTCGTTCAATGGCAAAGTGGCCATGATCGCTGTGATCGTGGGTGCTATGATCCTTTGCTTGGTGGGAGATCAGATCCGTCGCCATGCGAAGAAGGCTGCTAGGAAGAAGGTCGTCCTTGAGCAGCCGTAATAGGCATGCCGAACCGGTCAAGACGAAGCCAAAGTCAAAGCCGAAGGCCAAAGCAAAGGCTGAGACAAAGGGGGAGGCAAGACCCAAGGTCAAAGCGAAGCCCAAGGCAAAGCAGAAGGACGCGCCGAAGACGCATCCCAAGCGTGTCGAAAAGCCACACCTCAAGCGCGCCGGAAAGCCTTCCCGAGGATCCAAAGCTCGCTCGCAGGCTCCTTCTGAATCTCGCACTTCGCATTCGAAGAACAAGAGCGCGGCGTGCTCCGTTTTCGGAAGATGCGGCGGCTGCGATCTTCTCGATATCCCATATGCAAAGCAGTTGGAATCCAAGCAGGCGCAGATCGAGGGGTTGTTCAAGGATCTTGCACCGAGCAGTGCGTTTCGCAAGATCAAGGGGATGGACGATCCTTATCATTATCGCGACAAGGTCATATCGCCGTTCGTTTTCGGTGATAAGCTTCCCTCCGGCAAACGCAGCATACTCACCGGAATGTATGAGGCAGGCACGCATCATGTGCTTCAAGCAGATGGATGCCTGATGGAAAACGAGGTGGCGCAACGGATCATCAAAGCCGTTCGGCAGATCATGTCGAAGTACGATATGCAGCCATATGATGAGGATCGCGGATGCGGCTTCATCCGGCATGTTGTGGTGCGTATCGGGCACGAGACCGGTGAGGTGCTGGTGACGGTGGTCACGAACGAGCGCGAATTCCCGCATTCGAAGTCATTCTGCAAAAAGCTCATCGAGAAGGTTCCGGAGATCACGACCATCGTCCAGAACGTGAATACGCGGCAGACGAATGTGATCCTAGGCGAAGAAGCACGTGTGCTCTACGGACCTGGCTTCATCCTGGACACCCTGTGCTCGCTGAGCTTCCGCATCTCGCCGGGTTCGTTCTATCAGGTGAATTCGACGCAGACCGAAGTGCTCTATCGAAGCACGATGGGATTGGCGCATCCTGAAGAGGGCGGTATCTTCATTGATGCTTACTGCGGAACGGGAACTATTGGCCTTGTTGCCGCCAGCATGGGAGCGATGCATGTTGTCGGATTCGATAGCGTTGAGGCGGCGATCCGTGATGCGCGCATGAATGCGAAGCATAACGGCATCACGAACGCGGAATTCGTTTGTGCCGATGCCGATGAATTCATGAGGTCTTTTCGCGATGCAGACCCTAACAACCTGACCTTTTTGATGGATCCGCCGCGAGCAGGGTCAACCGAAGGATTCCTGAACGCCGTCATCGCGCTGAAACCGAGGCGCATCGTGTACATCTCGTGCAACCCGATAACACAAGCGCGCGATGTAGAACAGCTTGTGGGTGGGGGATACACCATCGAAGCCATTCAGCCGGTCGATATGTTCCCGCACACGAAGCATATCGAGAACATTATTTCACTTTCTTATTTGCTACACTAAGTGGCATGAATAGCGAACAGAAACAACTTGCGAGAACCGACATCCCAACGCGCGTGATGAACACCGTTGAAGAGCACGCCTTGTTCACAGCCGACAACGCTTGCCTTCTGATGGTGTCGGGCGGCTCTGACTCCACGGCGCTTGCCTATGTTGCATCCGAGCTTCGCGATGCGGAAAAGATCGGCCCTTTGGCCATGCTGCATGTGAATCACAAACTGCGTGCAGGCGATGCAGAGCTCGATGCTGAATTCGCATCGAAGTTGGCAGCTGCGCTCGATATCCCGTTCTTCCTTTGCGAGATCGATATCGCAGCCGAGGCGCAGCGCACAGGTGAGAACATCGAGGCTGTCGCTCGGCGCGAGCGTTATCTGGCTGCGAACGAGGCTCTCGTTTCCCTTTGCCAGCACACGCAAACGCCCATTGCCGATGGACGGATCCTTACCGCGCACACCTCCGATGACCGCATCGAGAACTTCTACATGCGCTCGATCGTCGGCACCGGCCCCGGCGGCTTTCGTAGCATGCTGTATAAGAACGGGCCTGTGACGCGCCCGCTCCTCGACCTATCGCGCGAAGACCTGCGTGCCTACATCGAGCATCGCTGCGAGAAGGGCGATAACGTCATCTCTGACGAAGCGGGCTCCTTATGGCGAGAGGACGCAACGAACGCGCATACCGACCGCTTCCGCGCTTACGTTCGACACAATATCGTGCCTGCGGCTAAAGAGTGGAATGCGAACATGCCCGCAAATCTGATCAGGACCATGAACTTGATCGCAGATGAGGATGACATGCTCGATGAGATGGCCGAAGCCATCATGGAAGAGGACGTCTTGCCGGCAAGCGTGGCCGATCAACCCTTCGCCTCGCCCGAAAGCGATTCGGAGCCTGTTCGCTTCACCGATTCGGATTATGCATCCGGCTTCCTGCTAGAACCTGCATTCGGCTATGCGCATCTGCCATTGCAAAGAAGGGTGATTCGCCGTCTTCTCAAAGCCATGTTGGGTGCCGATGAGCGGATCGATGCTCAATCCGTTGAGGCGGTGCTGGCGGGTTTTTCGCAGAATGAGGATGGCGATACGAAGCCGATAGGCGGGTATGTTGCCAATATTCAGGGAAATCTTGCGGTAAGCGCCAACAAGGCAGGTGTGCGGGTAGAGCCCATGGATGAATTCCGCGCTCGCCGCAATCGGAAATAGGAGAAAGCTCCATGTCAGAAAATGAAGTTAATAGCGGTGCGGAAGCGCAACCGAGCGAGGATCCAATTGCGCAGCCGACATCCGCGCAGCAAACACCACCCCCAATGAAGATAATCCTTGCGAGCAAGAGCCCTCGCAGGTACGATCTTCTCAAAGATGCCGGCATCAAGTTCACGGTGCGCACTCCCGTCGATCCTGTTGACGAGACGCTCGAGGCTGATGAGCTCATGATGCCCGTCGAGGCCGTGAAGAAGCTCGCAGAGCGCAAGGCAGGCGCGCTCGTGCAGGAGCTCATCGCAGAGAATGCGCAGGGCATCATCATGGTTCTTGGTGCGGATACCATGGTGGTGAAGGGCTCGAAGATATACGGCAAGCCGCGCAATCTCGAGGATGCCCATCGCATGCTATCGGAGCTCTCGGGCGTATCGCATGATGTGATAACCGCAGTTTCCGTTTGGATGCTTGCGGCTCAGGGCGAGAATGTATCGCTTGCGTACAGGACGTTCGCCGACAAGAGCGTGGTCACATTCAAGAGCCTTACCGACGAGGAGATTTTCGATTATCTGCGCAAGGGCGAGTCGTTCGACAAGGCCGGGGCATATGCTATCCAAGGCGAAGGCCGAAAGCTCGTTGAGAGCTACGATGGATCGCTCGACACCATCATCGGACTTCCTGTGGAGCGTTTGATTCGTGAGTTCCCTGACATCGTTTCTGCTATATAATCTGCTTTCATGAATATAAATCCGTGCTATCCGATTCTGTAGAATCGAATGGCACGCAAGCTTCGAAAGGAACGATCATGGACAAGAAGATCTATGAGCTCATCAACGATCAGATCAACAAAGAGCTTTATTCGGCATATCTCTATCTCGAGATCGCTGATTACTATAAGGATGCAGGCCTTGACGGCTATGCCAACTTCTATGAGATCCAGGCGCAGGAAGAGCGCGACCATGCGCTCATCTTCCGCAAGTACCTGCTCGAGAACGATGAGGTTCCCAAGCTTGGCGCTATCGATGCTCCGAATGGAACCTACTCCGATTTTCTGGCTCCGCTCAAGAAGGCTTACGAGCATGAGCAGTATGTTACCTCGCTCATCAACAACATCTATGCGGCAGCCGATGAGGTGAAGGATTATCGCGCGATCCAGTTCTTGAAGTGGTTCATCGACGAGCAGATGGAATGATCACGAAGATGGAGTTGTTCGGCGAGGATAAGAGGTCGCTCTTCGAGCTCGATCAGGCTTTGCAGCAGCGCGCCTATTCGGTTCCCTCACCGCTTGCGAACGACTAGTTAACATTCGAATATCACACGGGCACTTCAGCCATCGAATGGTAAACTTATAGATTCGGGTACCCATTTCATTGACGGGCATCTTCTGTCGTTCGATCATGCCTTCTTTGGAAGATCGAAGTCGGTTTGGGCGCAAAGGCGGTCAAACCGAACGAAACGAGCAAGGGAAGCCGAATAGAACACGATCATTCGAATAGGTAGATAAAAAAGTGCATAAGGATATCCAAGAGATTCTATATACAGAGGATGATCTAGCTGCCAGAGTCGAACAGCTCGGCAGGCAGATCACCGCTGATTATCAGGATCGCATCGATTCGGGTGAGCGCCTTGTTGCAGTATGTCTGCTTCGGGGCGCTGCTCTTTTCATGGCTGATCTCGTGCGGCAGATCAAGCTTCCGGTCGAATTCGATTTCATGGTCATATCCTCTTATGGGGATAGCGCGACCAGTTCCGGGATGATCCGCATCCAAAAGGATCTTAGCACCGATATAGAGGGCGCAAACGTCTTGGTGATCGAGGACATAATAGATTCCGGATTGACGTTGTCCTACCTGTGCAAGAACCTTCTCTCAAGGAATCCTGCATCTCTTGAGATAGCTGCGCTCCTTCGAAAGGACATAGAGAATCAGGCAGATGTTGATTGTAGGTATATCGGTTTTACCTGCCCGAATGAATTTATAGTAGGTTATGGGCTTGATTTCGCGCAAAGGTACAGGAACCTTCCCTATATAGGAACCCTGAAGCGCGAGGTTTATAGCGAATAGGCGCATTGCATGGATGGATCGACGATTTCAGGTCTGAGCAATAGGTAAGAGGAATTTGAGGAAAAGATAGATGGCGGATAATCCCAATAAGAATCAGAAGCTAGAGCCGGGCAACAAAGACGGCAAGAATCCGACTCCCATAAAGCCACGTTCGGCTATCATCATCGGCGTGATAGTGTTCTTGGCTGTGTTCTTCGTGGTCAGCCAGATGATGTCGCTCGGTAACTCGAATGCTATAGATACCCTCGATACGGGCGAATTCGTCGAGGCGGTGGAGCAGGGACGTGTGGAAAGCGTCATATACGCAGCCAATGATTACACGGTGAACGGCAAGTACTATCCGGCCTCCACGCCGGGTTCGGCCATCGCGGATGCATTCAATTCCTCTTTCGATGCCATGAATGCGCTGATGGCGCAGGACTTCTCCACTGATGGGGGCAAGATCGGCGGCATCGGAACGAAGATATTGCCGGCATATCAGCTTGGCACATCGACCGGTTACACCAGCGTCTATGTGGGAGCCGATTCTTTGGGCGAGCTTCTGAAGGAGCATCCGGAGGTAACCTATGAGATAACCCTTCCCAGCGGTTGGGTCTCCATCTTGGTCAGCCTGCTTCCGTTCCTGCTGATAGCTGCTCTTCTGTTCTTCTTCTTCAGCCAGATGCAGAAGGCCAATAATTCTCAGATGAGTTTCGGCAAGAGCCGTGCGAAGAAGACCACCGAAGAGCGACCCGATGTGAAGTTCTCCGATGTCGCCGGTGTGGACGAGGCTGTTGAGGAGATGCAGGAAGTGAAGGACTTCCTGGCGAATCCCGAGAAGTACCAGTCGATCGGTGCGAAGATCCCGCGTGGCTGCCTGCTGGTTGGCCCTCCAGGAACAGGTAAGACCTTGCTCGCGCGTGCTGTTGCAGGCGAGGCAGGCGTTCCCTTCTTCAGCATATCCGGTTCCGACTTCGTTGAGATGTTCGTGGGCGTTGGTGCAAGCCGTGTTCGCGATCTGTTCAAGGATGCCAAAGAAGCATCGCCTTCCATCATCTTCATCGACGAGATCGATGCTGTGGGGCGTCAGCGCGGAACCGGTCTTGGCGGCGGGCATGACGAGCGCGAGCAGACGCTGAACCAGCTGCTCGTGGAGATGGACGGTTTCGAAGCAAGCGAATCGGTCGTTTTGATAGCGGCCACCAACCGTGCGGATGTTTTGGATCCGGCATTGCTGCGTCCGGGTCGTTTTGATAGGCAGATCGTTGTAGACACTCCTGATGTGCGTGGTCGTCAGCGCATCCTCGAGGTGCATTCCAAGGATAAGCCCATCGGAAGCGATGTCGATCTTGCGGCGATCGCCAAGATCACTCCCGGGTTCACCGGTGCTGATCTGGCTAACCTCATGAACGAGGCGGCGCTTCTGACCGCTCGCAGATCCAAGCGCATCATAACCATGCGTGAAGTGAACGAATCGCTCGAGCGCGTTATCGCCGGTCCGGAGCGCAAGGGTCGTGTTATGGACGAGAAGACGAAGCGTACCATCGCATACCACGAAAGCGGGCATGCTCTTGTGGGGCATCTGCTCGATCACGCCGATCCTGTGCATAAGATTTCCATCATCTCCCGTGGCCGTGCGCTTGGCTATACGCTTTCGATCCCCGACGATGATAAGGTTCTGAATTCGCTGTCCGAGATGAAGGACGAGCTTGCTGTGTTCATGGGCGGTCGTGTTGCCGAGGAGATCTTCTGTGACGATATAACCACCGGAGCGTCGAACGACCTTGAGCGTGCATCCAAGATGGCTCGCGCTATAGTCACGCAATACGGTATGAGCCCGCTTGGCACGCAGGTATTCGGGCAGCCCAACCACGAGGTGTTCCTTGGCCGCGATTATGGCAATACGCAGGATTATTCCGAGGAGACGGCTCGTCGGATCGATGAGGAAGTGGCCGTCATCATGCGCGAGGCCCATGATAGGGCGCATAAGGTCTTGACCGAGCACGCTGAGCAGATGGATCTTATGGCTAGCGTCCTTCTCGAGCGCGAGACCATCGAAGGCGAAGCTTGCCAGGCTCTGCTCGACAATGAATGGTATGAGTACCTCGATCGCGAAGATGAGATAATCGCGCAGAAGGAGCGCGAGGAGGCTGAAGCGCGTGCGCGCGATGCAGCGGCCGGCATGGCGAGCGATACTGATGCTGCAGGTGCAACGGGTGCTGCAGGCACTCCGGACGCCATCGAAGGCGGTGCGGATGACCCCTCACAGAGGGTGATGGACGCGGATGCTTACAAGTATCTGGATAAGCAGCCGAATGCCGAGTCCATCCCGCTTACGGAAAACGGTACGCCCGATATTTCCAAACGTCCTGAACCTCCGACGTTTGATGGCGCGGCCGACCAGCCCGCGATACCTTTGCCTCCTTCGCATGACAACGATGCCGATCAGGGTGCTTCTGCGCCTGCTCCACGTGCGATGGCTGGAACGTTCGTCTTGCCAACGTTCGATGATGAAGCTTCTGGCGATGCTTCCGAACATCTTGCGAACCCCGATTGGCGTGATGAGCGTGTTGAGCCGGGCGATCAGGATGCCAATGGGCCATATCGCGAACCTGCGCAAAATGCCGATAGATCCGATATGCCTACGCAGGAGCAGGTCGAAGCCGAGATCGAGCGCGAGGACGAGATGCTCTCGTCTCCTGACACCCCGCAGATTCCGGATGAATACGATGATCCGTATGGAGTGAAGCATAAGTAGATTTCGTAGTAATCGAAGGATCTTTTGCATCAGATCGAAGACATCTCTTTTCGCATTATCCCTTCGATCATGGCTTGTACCTTTCCGGCTTGGCTTCGGGCTGCGAAAACTGCGGTGGTTTATACCACAGTTTTCTTGCCCTGCAGAATCGCCGTTCAAGGCACAAGCCATAATCAGCATCAATTCAACTGCGCTCACTCTCGATGCTGCGTATGACTCGGTTCGCTCCCTCATGCATTCATATATTGCTTTCTTACGAAAGCATATTAAAAACAGTGTTCAGAGCAAATCGAAAAGGGACATCTTCGATCTTCATACACTTTTAGGATTGTCTTCCGATCATAATAGCATCCTATTATTTTACTCACGATATAATTGGTTGCACTATTCGTTTCAGGTTAGGAAGCCTATATGATCTGGAAATGCGGAAATTTCGAATTCGATACCGGCACGCCTATCATCATGGGCGTGCTGAACATGACTCCCGACTCCTTCAGCGATGGCGGTGAATTCCTTGATGCCGATGCGGCGCTTCACCATGCAAAGCAGATGGTGGAAGAGGGTGCCTCTATCATCGATATTGGCGGCGAATCCACCCGCCCCGGTGCAGAGGAGGTCGATCCGCAAGAGGAATGGGATCGCATCGGGCAGACGATCGGCCGCCTTGTAGCTGATGGCATATGCGTGTCGGTCGATACGCGACATGCCTTTGTGGCTCGACAGGCTATCGATGCGGGCGCATCCATCATCAACGATGTATCCGGTTTCCGTGATCCTGAGATGGTGTCGCTTGCTGCAGGATGCGATGCGGGCGTTGTCGTCATGCATATGAAAGGCGAACCTTCAACCATGCAGGATTCGCCTGAATACGAAGATGTCGTTGCGGAGGTGAAGGATTATCTTGCAGCGCAGGCATCCATGCTAGAAGAGGCTGGGGTCTCCCATGATCGCATATGCGTAGATCCGGGTCCCGGGTTCGGCAAGACGCCATCGCAAACCATCGAGCTCATGCGCAATCTCCACGAGCTGGTTCATCTTGGGTATCCCGTTATGGTCGCTGTGTCGCGCAAGAGATTCATCGCAAGAGCATACGGGATCGACGACGAGGATCCAAAAGCCCGCGATGAAGCATCGGCTCAGGAAGCCTTGATGGCATGCGAGCTTGGTGCGAGCGTGGTGCGAACGCATAACGTGGCAGTTACGGTAAAAGCGCTCCAGAACTTGCGGCCGTACGTGTTCTTCGGGCTTGGATCCAATGTGGCTTTGGTCGCGAACGATGGGGAAGAGACCGAGGGCAAGATCGCGCAGATCAACATGGCTATAGGCCATTTGTGCCAGCTCCCGGATACGCAGATCATCGATATCGCTCCATTTTATGGCAGCAAAGCGGCATATCTCGAGAATCAAGACGATTTCGTGAACACAGTCGTGCTCGCGCGCACGGGTATCCCTCCTAAAGAGCTTCTGGGGTATCTTCATATGGTGGAGAACACGCTCGGGCGCAAGCGTGAGGTCGAGAACGGTCCACGTACGTTGGATATCGACATCCTGGACTACCAGCTCTACGATTTCTCCACCGATGAGCTAACGTTGCCCCATCCACGGATCACGGAGCGCGATTTTGTCGTGAAGCCCTTTTCGGACATAGCGCCGGGTCATGTGTTGGCGAATGGCGTGGCTTTGGAAAACGTTCCTGAGGACGAACGCTTTGGAAGAGCGTGGAAGCTGTAGGCATGGATCTTCAACTCGTCGAATTCGATACGGTAAGCTCGACCAACGATCTTGTAAAGCAGGCGATAGAGAACGGCTCCGATGAAGGTCTTGTGGTTCGGGCTGATCTTCAGAGCGGAGGCTATGGCCGTTATGGTCGCGCATGGAAGAGCCCCGCTGGTGGCTTGTACATGTCCGTCCTGCTAAGACCCTCTTCCCATATCGAAGATGCATCCATTATGGCAACGAAGCTGCCTACATTGAGCCTTCTCGTCTCGATGATGGTTCGAAGCGCTGTGATAGACCTGTTGGGAGACTTATTCGCAGACAGCATAAGGATCAAATGGCCCAATGATATAATCTTTGTAGGTGATTCTTCATCGTCATCAGGTGCGCCGATGTTCCGCAAGCTTTGCGGCATATCGTTGGAAAAGCATAAGGATGCGGTGTGCGTTGGGATCGGGGTCAATGTCAAGCATGCCGATCCCGGCATGGATGATGGTTGCGCTACCGAGTCTGCAAAACCTGATGCCTCTCAGACGGATGGTTCTGTAAGGAATTCTCCGATCTATCTGGAAGATATCGTTGGATCGGGGGATCGTCTTTCTGTCTTTGAGCTTTGCAAGAGGGTCATGAAGTCTTTGGAGGCCTATTACCCTAAGTGGTTGGATGTTCCGTTCGATCACTTCAAGCAGGAATATGATCAGGCCTTGGCTCTTAATGGGATGAAGGTTCGAATAGTTGATAATCGGTCATCAGTGATAGTCGAAGGGGAGGTTTCAGGGGTGGATCCTCAGGGATGCCTGCTCGTAAGAACGCAGGATGGATGCCTTGAGAGCGTGGCTTCAGGCGAAGCGCACGTCAACCTCGTATAGGAATATGGATACATCGAAGAAAACAAGAAGAACAACATCCGGTGCATCATCAAGGACGCGCTCTATCGCATTCGTGGGTCTGTCGATCGCGCTCATAGCGGTGAGCGCATGGGTCACGATCCCGCTCGGTCCTGTGCCTTTTACCTTGCAGATGCTCTCCATCTCCTTTCTCATCTGCGCGCTGAAGCCCACCCAGGCGATCGCGGCTGTCTATGGCTATGTGGTGTTGGGTGCTATCGGTGTCCCTGTCTTTTCCGGAATGCGTGGAGGGATCGGTGTTATCCTAGGTCCCACCGGTGGTTTCATCGATGGATACCTTATCGGGGTTCCGATGGCGGTAGGCCTTCTGTATCTGGTCGATCGCATCCGGATGAAGAGAGCCTCTTGCGAAGAGGTTGCATGCGACAAGGTCGCGATGGCGACTGACAACGTTGCCTTCTCGGTTGGCGCAGAGACTCCAACTGGCACATCCGTCTCTCCCGATATCGTTGGCTTGAACATCCAAAAGAGCGGATTTCTCACCATGCTGCGCAGATATGGATGGTCAATTCTGGCATGTCTGGTCTTCGTGGTCGTTTCATACGCTATCGGCACTTTGCAATACACATTCGTGGCTCATGTCGGCGTTGAAGCTGCCCTTATCGCGTGCGTGCTACCTTTCATCGTGCCCGATATCGTGAAAGTTGTTCTAGGGGCTGCTTGCGCACAGGCTGTGAATGCGGCTTTGGGCCTTCGTTCGAGATCCTAAGTGCTGCACCTGTGGTTCGAGCGATCAAGGGCGATCAAGAGGAGGATGCATGCTCAATATCGTTTTGATAGAGCCCGAGATCCCTCAGAACACCGGGAACATCGCGCGAACTTGCGCATGCGTGGGTGCGAAGCTTCATTTGATAGAGCCGATGGGCTTTCGCCTGACCGAACGCAATCTCAAGCGCGCTGGCTGTGATTATTGGGATGAAGTGGATATCATCCACTGGCCAAGCGTGGAGGCGTTCTTCGAAGAGCATGAGAGCAACGAGCTGTGGTTCTTCACCGGAAATACCGATCGCATCTACACGGATGTGGAGTTCGGCGAGGATGCGTTCCTTTTGTTCGGTCGCGAAAGCCGTGGCATCGATCCTGCTATCTTGGAGCGCTATACTAAGAGATGCCTGCGCATTCCCATGCGCGAGGGCATGCGGTCTCTCAATCTTTCCAATGCGGTCGCCATCGGTGCCTACGAGTTCGTCCGCCAACACGGGCTTGGCATTTCGCCAGCGTAGTGGATGATCGGAAACATTGCCATGCACGCCGTGTAGAGGGCGATCCATTCGACTACGCTCAGGATGACGATCTTATGGTTAAGCCTTCGGCTTTGCTTTTATTGTCTTGATCGCCCTTGCCTTACCAACTGCTCGTGTCGAAGCCTTCGGTCTCGGCTATGCGCTTGAATGATTCTCCGGCCTGAGTGAACTTCTGCGCGACGTACTGGATGTCTTCCGGCGTATCGAGCTTTCCGGATGCAGCGCCCTTCAAACCATCCCAGGAAGCAACAAGATCGGGATACTTCTCCTTCAGAGCCTGCATGGGTCCATCGACTGCCTGGATATACTGCTCATTGGTTATCAGAGCAAGGGCGAATGTTACGCCCATCAATTCGCTGATGGATTCGCCTAAGGCCTCCATCGAAGAGGAGATCGCATCGGTGTTCCCCGATTCCGCATCGTTCAAAGCCTCGGCCTCGACATTGCCCACGGCATTGGCGGCATCGGATGTTACATCCGAATTGTGAACGGATGCAGCGTCTTCAGCGGATGTGGGTGAACTTGATGGGCTCGCAGATGCTGCAGCGGTGTTCTCGCCATCTCCGGGAGATACGGTAGCATTGGCCTCTGCCACCATATTGCTGTCAAGCTCCGAGGCCAGTTCGCTCCCGGCATCGTTTGCGCTTTGGTTCCTCTTGGACGCTCCGCGATCCAGCGCTGCGGCAGCAGGGTTCTCTTGCACTGGATTGAGCAGCTGTAGCTGGGCGAACATGCCATTCACAGATGTATACCAATCCCAAGCCGATCCCACTACCTGAGTGTCCATCTCGGTCGGTTGCGTGCGCTCGATGTATTCCTCATAGACCAGATACCCGCTGAATGCAGCAAGAGCCAGAAGGAGCAATGTCAAGAAGACCACGAGCCCCGTTCTCTTCTTGATGACGGTGGGCGGGAAGTTGTTCATCGGCTGACTGTATTGAGCCTGCGGTTGATATTGTGGCTGCTGATAGGACGCTTGCTGAGGGATGCTCTGCATCATCTGCGTAGATTGAGCCGATCGGTCGTAATAGCTGCTTTGCGCTTGCTGAGCCTGATAGGCACCGGAAGGCTGCTCAGGGCTGTAATCGACTAGCTGTCCTCCGCAGTGCGGGCAGATGTATCCGTCATTGAAAGAAAGATAGCAGTTCGGGCAAGCCTTCATCGATCGCTCCTAGATTGGAAAGCATTTCTTGCAGCTATGTAATTATATATCTTCGACCTCTATGAGCATGGCACGAGTGGGCGATCCGTTGAAATCGCGTCCTGCGGTCATGGTCTCGAATATCGCGTTGCATGCTTCGCCGTCGTTCGGGTCTAAAAGGGGCATGATGGCTTTCGCTTGCGAGAGCGAAGAATGGTATATATCCCAAAACCCCGTGCTCTTCACATCCTTCGTCCAAGGATCCGTCCATGGATCGCGATTTCGGTTGTCGAAATCCGATTCGAATATCAAAGCGTTGCGATGGCTCATGGCCTGGATGAATGAATGATCCTTGAACAGGCGCTCGAGCGCTCCGAGCACAGAGCGCTTCACGCCTGTGGGAGAATGCATCGCGCCCAACGCCAAACGGTAAGAGGAAAGCGCGCTGGCGAACGCATCATCGTTGATGCCCCTTCTTATGGGATCTTGGGCTGCGACCTCTTTATATATGCGTGAGATGACCCGAGCCGCCGCCTTTGAGATCCTCAATGTCTTCTTCTCGGGATCGTAGTTCGAGATCGTCTCATTCAGCTTCGTGCTCAACACCAGCACATCGAGCTCGCTTTCGATCTCGGCATGTATCTCGTGCCCATGTGTGCGATCGAGACCCTCGATGCCCGCATCGGCTATGGCAAATTGTTGAGCGTAGATGAACGGATGCATGTTCTTATCGAGGATATAATGGCAAACCAGCCCGAGCAAATAGCTTCTTCCGACGCTGTAGGAATCCGCGGGCATGGAAGATATCGTCTTCTGAAAGGCCGTGAACAACGCCACAGGATCGCTTCGATGCATCTTCGTGCCAACGCCCCATGAGGTGGATTGCGTGGGATTGAGCTGGCTGAAGAACATGACATCCGGACCTTGGCATCCCAACAGGAATGAATCGAATTCATCTTTCGTATCGCCGATGATCCCATGAAGGTCATCATAAACATCGCGTCCGAAGAAGTCATGGGTAAGGATGGCGGGCATGTGATCCCTCTTTCGCTTGCAGATCGGTTGCGCTTTGTAGACCAGATCTTTTAGACCGTATCTTGTAAGTCATATCTGGTAGACCAGATCATATCTGACAATTCGTTAATTGCTTGTTAATTCTGCGAAAAGGTAGTGGATTTGTGATCGTTCAGGTGCAAGAATCTCTTTTTGCAGGATATGCATGGATATCCATGCGCGTTAAGCATCGTTGATAAGGAGAAGGTGTTTTAAATTGTTCGTCGCGGAATTGTTGGAAGCGGTAATGCTCATATGCTTTGGTCTGTCATGGCCGATGAATGCTTACAAGTCCTACAAAGCGCGAACCGCCAAGGGAACGAGTTGGCAATTCCTGAGCCTAATCTGTGCAGGTTATCTTTGCGGGATAGGGGCGAAGATCGCATGCGGCATGATCAACTGGGTGCTCGCAGTCTACATCTTGAACCTCGTTCTTCTAGGTGTGAACTGGGTCGTATACTTCCGCAACCGTAAGCTCGATCAGATGCAAAGCCCCGAGGAGATCGTCGTCGTGGTCGCGTAGGGCGATAACTGACCGAATGATCCATTTTGCTTGCCTTGCAATGCTACGATGCCGTTCACCGCTTGTTTTCGCACGGAAACATTACGATTTCTTAACAATGGAAAAAGAGTTCCTCACGCTTTCGATCAGCGAAGGTATTTTAATCGATTATCACCTTTGACATCCCTCTTTTAAGATGGGGTTTGCTCTATGTGGGCGAAGGTCGAAGCCAAGATGAGGATGTGCGTTTCGGCGCTCATCTGACGAAAGGATTGCGGCTCTGCAAAAGGGTCGGATGGGGAATTGGAGGAGTTTATCATGAACCCAGCGAAATTTGCGAAGAGGACGGCGGCGAACAAACTGGTCGATTATCTTTGCGCCGACCCCGAAAACCATCTTCCGAAGGCAATGGACACTTTGAACGGCATCGTTCCGGATTCCTTGTTCAAAGCACAAAGGGAAGCCTTCACCGAGGCCATCGATTCCAAGAACAACATGTATCGGCTCTTGATGCGAGTGATGAGCATCAATCCTGAGGTTCGCGCTCAGATGATAAAAACTGTGCTCGTCGAGGCCAACCTGTTGGCATGGGATGAGCAGGAACGCATGCGTGATAAGCACGATTGCAACATCCCTTGGGCTATCCTTCTCGATCCGACAAGTGCGTGCAACCTGCATTGCACAGGATGCTGGGCGGCGGAATACGGGCATAAGCTCAACCTGACATTCGAGGAGATAGATTCCATAATCATACAGGGCAAAGCCCTTGGAACGCATATTTACATCTACACAGGCGGAGAGCCGCTCGTACGCAAGAGCGATCTCATTCGCATCTGCGAGAAGCATCCCGATTGCGCGTTTCTGTGCTTCACCAACTCCACGCTCATCGACGAG
>CAYXZC010000008.1:0-47860 GCA_964469815.1 uncultured Eggerthellaceae bacterium
ACATCGATGATATCAGCCAGACCATCCTGGGTGAAGATGAGATATTCTCGATGACAATGCTGGTTACTCTGAATCCGGAGATCTGCGGATTCGATGCCGTTCAAGACAGGCTTACGGTTACGGGTGCGAAGATGGGAACGCAGATAAACATCCAGCGCGAGGATGTGTTCCGCTTCATGCACGAGGTGTAGAGGGCGGTTTAAACCGCCCTCTACGTTGCAGGTTTGGCTTTTCTAAGAAGAGATGCTCTAAGAATTCACTTGCAAGGTGATGCGTGCCGATGCCTGGCCGACTTCATCAAGGGTATCGGGGTCATAAGCCACAAATGTTGCGGTGGCAGGATAGGTTCCTGCCGGCAGATCTTGCGACAGCTTGATCTTCTCGATGTAGCTATCGGGGCGCAATCCGCCTGATTGATACACAACTTCACCCGTGCTATCCAGTTTTATGGTCACTCGCAAGACGTATCTATTCGAAGGAACGTTCTCGATGTAGGCCGTTCCCTCAGATTCACCGTTCTCGAATTCTATCAGGCTAGCGATGGAGATGTTGAGCATACCCTCTTCAACGATACGGTTGAGCTCAGCCACGATCTCTTCCTGTGTTTTGTAGGGAGCCTGACCGGAAACCGCTTGGCTGTCATAGAAGTTGTTGCCGCCACCGAGGAACCACCAGGTTCCGAATACCGCCGATGCGATGACCACGACCAAGATAATGGCCACTGCTATCAATGCAGGGCGTTTTTTCGACTTAGCACCATCGGGTGAATCGGGATTCGGCGAACCGGGCATATTTCCCATTGGGGAACCGGGTGTGCCGGATGCGACAGGTGCGCCATGTCTTCCGATAGGAGCCTGCGCCGGTTGAGGTTGGTATGTCTGGAATTGTGGATTCACATTGCCTGGTTGAGGCTGGATACGTTGCCTAGAAGCGGACTCCGGAGCTCTTTGAGGCATTTGAGCGTTAGAGCCATTATTAGGTTGGTTGTTCATTTACGCTTCCTTCTTTGTAGGACATGCCGTATGTTCTATTTCAATTCAAGATCGGGCGCAATTCGCCCAATACAAACAATCGTTCATATGATAACCGTCAAACCGCGGTTTGCGCAAGGATTAAGTAAGCGAACAGGCGTTGGAGCGCGATCATCCCTGAACATTCCATATGCGGACGGAGCATTCCTTGATAGGTTCGCCATTGATAGGAGTGTAATCCAGATTGGCATAGGTTACGACCCGGTTCACAGTTCCCGAACTGGCAAGGAACTCACCGTAGCTCTCGCCGTTGCCCGATGCTTTCAAGGTGAAGTAGCGCCTGTTAGTCAGATCAACACCTGCCACTACATTGGTGGATTTCACCAAGAACCAGGATCCGCACCAAGCAGGCGTGGTGAGCGGTGTGCGCGGGAAGCGGAACCATTCGGCGGCACTGTACAGATCGGCTACAGCCGATATTCCGCGTTTCTGGGCTGTGTCCAGCTCACTTTCATTTAGTTCGGGGGTGGCTCCGTCCTTGCCCTTCGGCAGACTGTCCTCGATGCCGAGCCTTGCGTTCTCGATGGCGGTCTGCGTCGTCAACGTTACGGGTTGACCGGGGGTGTAGGTTCCAAGGTTCGCGATGCCATCGCCATATTGGTATATCCCATCGAATGAGAAGCTGAATCCCGTGCTGCCATAGCTGACCTCTGTCGGCTTCATCGAGGCGGGAAGCGTTAATTGGTCGGTGATCTCTCCGGTTTCCGCGTCCACATGGGTGAGCTGATAATATGTACCCGATTCTGCTGAACGCGGAGCGAAGGCTATGCCCGTTATCGTGCTCGTTGGGGCACATGCCATATAGCCTTTTGATTCGAAGACGGTCTCGGCGCTTTCCGCGGGCGAGCCGATCGCAGCGCGCATGAGGCTGCTCTTCAACTTCGATGAAGACACGTTCTCATTCTTCACTTGATTCGGAACCATCTGCCAGAAAGAGTAACCGCCGCTGATGGCGATGGAAGGCATCTCCCAATCATCGTTGCCCTCTGCGACAAGCACGGGCGATGCGATGGTGCTGCCGGATAGACCCGAATGATAGATGCGCCAATTCCCGTTGAGGATATCCGCCTCCACCCAAACTGCTCCGAGAGAATTGGCTCGCACATCGTATATCTGATAACCCTCATCGGCTCCGACAGGCTGGCTAAGGGCTCTGACTAGGTTGCCGTTTCCCAATTGCAGTATGCCTATCTGCGTCAGTGGGGTCGATGTGTCGGTCGGAAGAAGGCACGCGGCAACTGTATCGTCATTTGCCCAAACCAGCGTTCCGTGTGGAAGGGAAACCGTGGTAGAAAGCCTCATGATCGAATCCGTGTCATCTATGTATTCGCAATTCTCGGTCGTGAATACAGCGTCCTGCGGAACACTGAGCACGGAAAGATCGCCCGATGTGGAACTTGCTCCAGCAGCATCGCCGGCAACTGCTTTGATGGCGTCCGATTCGGCTTGTTGTGTTGCCTTCTTCGATGCGTCGACACCGAATGCGATGGCCGCTATTGCGGCTGCTCCGCCTGCTCCGATAAGGAAATTGCGCCTTGTCAGGAGCTTGCTTCTCAAGTCTTCCTTTGTCAGGAGCTTTGTCGGTGCGGACGGCTTTTGCGCAAGTTGCTTTCCCGCAGGCGAAGGATGGCCTTGCGAAACCCTTCTTATCGATGCCTTGGTAGGAGATTTCGTCTGCTTGCCAAGACTATGTTGATTCCTGATTTCTCTGGAACGTTGTGAAGCGCTGTGCTCGTTTCCGTTCTTATTCGCCGTTTTTCGCCTTGCGTTCGCAGAGGGTCTGTTGTTTTTCATGTTTCTATTATGTCATTAGCTCAACGACGGCGGCGCTTAACCTAATTAAACGCTACAATAAAACACAAATTTTATTGAAACTCCCAATTGATTGCTTTCGGCAGTTTTGGCAGGTTCAAGATCCGTTCGAATGGGGTATGAAAATGAGCTCAGAAACGCGAAGAATTCTGCTTGTTGAAGACGAGAAAAACATCAGGGACGCTGTTACGGCTTATCTTGAGAAAGAGAATTACTGGGTCACCGCTGTCGGCGATGGCAAAGAGGCGCTGGATGAATTCGGTCGCCACAATTTCGACCTCATCGTATTGGATCTAATGCTTCCCAAAGTTTCCGGAGAACGCGTTTGCCGAGTCATCAGGGACACATCCGATGTGCCCATCATCATGCTCACTGCCAAAGGCGAGGTCGAAGACAGGATCATCGGTTTGGAGCTTGGCGCCGATGATTATCTGGTCAAGCCGTTCAGCCCGCGTGAATTGGTCGCTCGTGTGCGCGCTCTTTTGCGCCGTGTCCATTCGGATAGCGAGCCTCTTCGTGAAGTGCTCGAGTTCGGCGAGCTGACCATTGATGTGTCGGGACACAAAGTGCTCGTCAACGGAGAGGTGATAGATCTTACCGCCAGTGAATTCAAGCTGCTGAACACCCTCGCACGATATCCCGGGCGTGTTTATTCGCGTATGGAGCTTGTGGAAAAGGTGCTTGGCTACGATTTCGAGGGCTATGAGCGCACGATCGATTCACATGTGAAGAATCTTCGCGCGAAGATCGGGGATAATCCGCGAAATCCGAAATGGCTTCATACCGTCCACGGGGTAGGGTATCGTTTCGAAGATCCCACGAAGACAAGCCGGTAATCAAAGCACAGCTTTCAGGTTTTGCGTTTCTGTCGGATCTAAATGAGCAGTTTTTCGGATAACGAGAACAATAAGGGTCAAGGCCTTCCCGAATGGGATGGCATCATCAACGATGGTGTCTTGCAGAACGATACGGTTGCTTCTGTGACCATCGATGAGACAGTGGAAATCCCTTCCGAATCGGGTCGAGCGGTTGAAGGTGATGCCGGCTTTCAGTCTTTCGATGCCGGGGAGGCCAAAGCTTCCGTCCATGCATCGGATCAGACGGTCGATGGTGCGCCTGATCAGCCAGATGATCAGGCGAGTGCTGCTCCTAAGGCCAAACCCACGAAACGCAGGGTCGAGGGCAAGAAGAGGTCGCGATCATTCACCGGTCTGAATTACATATCGCAGGTGATCATCGGATTCGTCTTCATCTCCGCCTTCACGGTCTTGATCGCTATCGGCGTTATCTCTGTGGTCTGGAATCAATACTTCCAGATGTATACCTCAGAGAATATGAATTCGCTTGCCGAGACCACATCCAACAGGATCGCTTCTGCTTTCGAGCAATCAGGCGTGTTCGATGACGAGACGCTTGCTGCGGCTATGCAGGCTGCAGGTACGTCCGATGAGGTGGGCGTCCGCGTTTTGAAGAACAACGGCGAGATGGTGTTCGATTCGACCGACTCCATGCCAAGCGATGTTTCAAGCAATTATGAGCCTGATAACGCAACGCAGGTGGCTATTTCGAACATAACCGTAGGTGAGAGCGTTGTTGGCTCCGTGCGTGTTTGGGTATATGGATCCGAAACGCTCATGAATCATCTCGATGAACAGTTCCGCGATAACACCTACCGAGCATTGCTGCTCGCGGCAGCGGTGTCGATAGTCATTGCCTCGCTCGTAGGCTTCGTATTCGCTCGCAAGCTGGTTTCGCCTATCAACAAGGTTACCAGAACAGCGCAGGCGCTTTCCGAAGGAGACTTCTCGGCGAGAACCGATATGGACGGTGTCGGCGAGGTCTCAAGATTGGGTGCGACGCTTGATGAGATGGCAAGATCCATCGAGCGCGACCGAGAGCTTGAACGGCGTCTTACTTCGGATGTTGCGCACGAATTGCGTACGCCTTTGATGGCCATCCAGGCTACAGTGGAAGCCATGATCGATGGGGTATATGATCGCGATGACGAGCACCTGATGCTGGTGGATAGCGAAGTTCGCCGTCTTTCGCGCTTGGTGGATGCGCTGCTGAAGCTCTCGCGCTTGGAGAATCGCACGCAGCCGTTCAAGGAGGAGATCATCAACCTCGGCCAGCTGATTGAGGGCATCGTCATATCGCACGAAGTGTTCGTCGTGGATTCAGGGCTTGCGATCGAGTACCATGCCGAGCCTCATGTGAAAGTGGTGGGCGATCCGGATAAGATCAGCCAAGCAGTGGCGAACTTGATCTCGAATGCGGTTCGCTATACGCCCGAGGGTGGAAGCATCTTGGTCGATGTGCATCAGGAGGGCAAGATCGCAGCTATCGATGTGTCCGATACAGGTGTCGGGCTCACTCCCGAAGAGGAGCAGATGGTCTTCTCACGTTTCTGGCGTGCAGATTCCGGGCGCAAACGTGAAAGCGGCGGTCTTGGTATCGGTCTTGCCGTTGTGAAGGAGATCGTGGATCGCCATAAGGGCAAGGTGCTCGTGAAGGGCGAAAAGGGAGTGGGATCCACATTCACGATTTTGCTTCCTGCATATGATGAGAAGCAATCTTTGGAGCAGGCGCGCAAAGCCTTAAGGTCATTTGAGAAGAAGTCGTAGATCGCAGATCGCATAGCAAGGTCGAAGGTATCCCCTTTCGCAATTGACGCTCATTGATTACGCCCACTAAAGCGCGGGTGAAGGTCTCGTGCTCAAACAGTCCTGAGCTCGCACGAAAGCCACACTGTGGCTTTCGGCTCATGCGAAACTGCGCGCGATGACCCTCACCCACGCTTTTGAAACATCTCTTATCAGCGGTTCGCTCCTTCATGCATTCATATATTGCAATCTTTCGAAAGCATATTAAGAAGATACGTAGTGCAGATCTTCAGATCTGCCTGATACAGGATGTGAGGTTGCAACAGGCAGACCTGAAGGTCTGCTCTACGATTCTTTTGACCTGACATATAAATGCAAGTGGATGTGCTTGAGTCGAGGTAAAAGCCAAAGGAGCCGAGAGATCCACTTCATTCAAACGTATTTGAATGAAGTTAGCTCACGGCGACGACGCGTCGAGACGAAAGTACATCCACTTGCATTACACGAAGAGGCTTTGCCAAATGCGAAAAGGGAGCCTTCGAGCTTCCTGATAGCATATGTGCGGATGCTCTATGTTCTGTCACAACATTTCGTGGGATGTATAATTGGGGAAACTCACGAGGAAGGATGATCATGGCACAACGTACACCGATCGATATCGCTCCCGATGCGCAAGGAAAGGTTCGTGATCTCTATGATCTCGGCGACAAACTGCTCCTTGTTGCAACGGACAACATTTCGGCATTCGATTTCATCCTTCCTGATGCTATTCCATATAAGGGACAGGTTCTAACACAGCTGTCGGTCTTTTGGTTCGGCCTTCTCGATGGGGTCGTGGAGAATCATCTGATCTCGACCGATGTTGCCGACCTTCCGGAGGAGTTCAAGCCGTACGCGGATTATCTGCGCGGACGCTTCATGTTGGTCAAGAAAGCCGAGATGTTCCCGGTAGAGTGCATCGTGCGCGGTTATTTGGCGGGAAGCGGGCTTAAGGAATACGAGGCTCAGGGAACGGTTTGCGGTATCCATCTTCCCGATGGTCTCGTGAATTCATCCAAGCTTCCGCAGGCCATCTTCACTCCATCCACCAAGGCCGAGATCGGCGGTCATGACGAGAACATAAGTTTCGAGCGTTGTGCAGAGTTGATAGGAGAAGATGATGCTCAGGAGTTGAGCAGGCTCTCATTAGCCGTTTACAACACCGCGGCGGATTATGCGCGAGAGAGAGGCATCATCATCGCTGATACGAAGTTCGAATTCGGGCGCATAGGCGGCAAGATCGTCTTGGGCGATGAAGTTCTCACTCCTGATTCTTCGCGCTTCTGGCCGGCGGATCAATACGAACCGGGCAAGAGCCAGCCGTCTTTCGACAAGCAGTTCGTACGCGATTGGCTAAGTGCGAATTGGGATAAGACGGGCGAGCCTCCGCATCTTCCCGAGGACGTTATCAAGCGGACTTCTGAGAAATACGTTCAGGCCTATGAGCTTATCACCGGTAAGCCTCTTCCGACCGTTTGAGTTAAATAATATTATTTAACTCAAACTGCATTCCATCCTGACGCTGCGGTTCTCCCTAAAGGGACTAGCTTTGCGTCGCGACAGGCACCTGTCCTTGCCCCTTGTTTTGGACTCTGCGTTGGCCTAAGCAAATCTTTAGATTTTCCAGCATTCGCCCACGCAAAAAAATCCGAATGCGTCTACAATCGTGTGCGCATTTAAGAGATAATTGAGCCATGCATTTTGAATCAAGAGCGGTATAGGAGCATAGATGTCTCAGCGAAACCCGATGAATGAACGTTATCAAGCCGAGGGGCACACCGGCAAAACACGCAAGAGCGCTGCCTCTGCCAAGCCTAAGAAGGAAGTGGCCGGAACGGTTGTGGTGAAGACTACGCGTCAGACTCCAAAAGAACGGAAGGCCGCACAGAAAGAGGCACGAAAGAAGGAGCAGGAGCGCCAGCGCGAGCTCGATAAGAAATACTACAAGCCCGATACCGAACAGTACAGGAAACTGCGCCGCATCTGGTGGATAGCGCTCATCGGAGCCATCCTTTGCGTGGTGGCATCGTGGCTCTTGCGCGGCGTCCAACCGGAATGGCTCGCTATGGTCGCGCTGTTCGGCGCTTACGGTTTGATCATCTTCGCTTTCTACATCGATTTCTCGAAGATCCGCAAGGAAAGGAAGAAGTACCAAGATCGGATGGTGGCGCTCGAATTGGAAGAGGAGCGCAAGAATCGTCATCCTGGGCAGAAGAGCGCAAAGAGATCCGGGCAGAAGGATCAAGGAAAGTCGGATCCGAAGAAGGATGCTTCCGATGCGACCGATACGGATAAGAATGAGGAAGGCGACAAGCCCGCAAAGCCCAAGACTGTGAAACGTTGGAGAAAATCCAAGCCAAAGGCTGATGAGGCTCAGGATTCGAAAGGCGGCGAAGAGCCGTCCAAGGAAAACGACTAGGCGCATCCTGAACGATCTGAATGATCTTGCGACCCCATAGTCGCCATACGGCAATCGATAGAAGGATTTACCATGGTCAATCGTGTTTATGTCGAAAAGAGAAACGGTTTTGATGTTGAAGCTCAGCAGCTCTTTGCTGAGCTTCGCGACATTTTGGGCATCGAGAGCCTTCAAGGGCTTCGGGTGATCAATCGCTATGATGTGGAGGGCATCGGCGATGATGATTTCAAGGCCTATAAGACTACCGTTTTTAGTGAGCCACAAAGTGATATCACCTATGCTTCGGCGGATGAATTCCTGCAAGATAATGCGGGCATCGCAAGCGTCGGTTCGGCTCCGTCGGATACAACCGTATTCGCGGTGGAGTATCTTCCGGGTCAGTTCGATCAGCGCGCCGATTCGGCCAGTGAATGCATTCAGCTCATCAGCCAAGGCGTTCGACCCACAGTGAAGAGCGCTACGGTCTATGTTCTCGAAGGATCGCTCAGCGATGACGATATCGAGGCCATCAAGGGCTACGTCATCAACCCGGTCGAGTCTCGCGAGACCGATATGTCCGAGCTGCTAACGCTCGCGCAGGATTTCCCTGAGCCGCCTGATGTCGAAGTGCTCGAAGGTTTTCAGGACTACAGTAAGGAACAGCTAGCGGCTTTCATCAAAGAGCGTGGACTTGCGATGGATCTGGCCGACATCACCTTCCTGCAAAGCTATTTCAAGGATGAAGGGCGTGCTCCGACCATCACCGAGATCAAGATGGTGGATACCTATTGGTCGGATCATTGTCGTCACACCACGTTCAACACCGAGCTTGTGGACATCGAGATCGCCGATGAAGGAGTGCAGGCTGCGTTCGAAACGTACCTTGACCTTCGCGCTGAACTCGGACGCGAGGAGAAACCCATCTGCCTTATGGATATCGGTACGATCGGCGCGAAGGCTTTGAAGGCTGTGGGTGAGCTTACCGGGCTTGATGAATCGGAGGAGATCAATGCCTGTACGGTGAAGGTGAAGGTCGATGTGCGCGGTGAAGAGCAGGACTGGCTGTATCTCTTCAAGAATGAGACGCACAATCACCCCACGGAGATCGAACCGTTCGGCGGTGCTGCGACATGTCTTGGGGGCGCCATTCGCGATCCTCTTTCCGGGCGTGCTTATGTGTACCAAGCCATGCGCGTAACAGGCGCGGCCGATCCAACGGTGCCTGTCAGCGAGACGATCCATGGCAAGCTTCCGCAGCGTAAGCTCGTGACCACCGCTGCAGAGGGTTATTCCTCGTACGGTAATCAGATCGGCCTTGCAACCGGTCAGGTTAGCGAGCTTTATCACCCGGGATATGCCGCAAAGCGCATGGAGATAGGTGCTGTGATAGGAGCGACTCCTGCAAGCGATGTGCGTCGCGAAACGCCTGCTCCCGGCGATGTCATCGTATTGTTGGGCGGCCGAACCGGACGCGATGGGATAGGAGGTGCCACCGGGTCGTCCAAGGCGCATGACGCTTCATCCATCGAGACGTGCGGCGCTGAGGTGCAGAAGGGAAATCCGCCTGTCGAGCGCAAGATTCAACGTCTTTTCCGCAACAGTGAAGCCTGCCGTATGATAAAGCGCTGCAACGATTTCGGTGCAGGTGGCGTGTCCGTGGCCATAGGCGAATTGGCTGATGGCCTGCAGATATATCTGGATCGCGTTCCGAAGAAATACGAGGGACTCGATGGAACCGAGCTTGCCATCTCTGAGAGCCAAGAACGCATGGCGGTGGCTCTTTCTCCAGATGATGTGGATGATTTCATCGCGCTTGCCCGCACGGAGAATCTGGAGGCTACTCCGGTTGCGGTGGTCACCGAAGAGCCTCGCGTGCGCATGGAATGGCGCGGCAAGACCATAGTGGATGTATCGCGCGAGTTCCTTGCGAGCAACGGTGCGCCGAAAGAGGCGTGCGTTCGCATAGATGACCTGGGAGAACCATCTGTGTTCGAGAACATTGAGCTTGCGGCGGAGAATTATAGCTGCCTCGAGGATCTTCTGGCCGATAAGATGTCCGATATAAATGTGGCTTCGAACAAGGGGCTTGCAGAGCGTTTCGATTCCACGATCGGCAGTGCTACGGTGCTCATGCCCTTCGGCGGCAAGCATCAGCTTACGCCTGCGCAGGCCATGGTGTCGAAGTTCCCGGTTCTGGGTGGCCAGACGACTACGGTCTCCGGTCTTGCGTGGGGCTTCAATCCCTATCTGAGCGAGGACAACCCGTACGTGGGCGCATACATCGCAGTGCTCGAGTCCATCTCGAAGCTGGTCGCCACCGGATTCGAGCGCAACAAGATGTACCTCACTTTCCAGGAGTATTTCGAAAAGTTGGGCAACGACCCAAAGCGTTGGGGGAAGCCTACCGCAGCCTTGTTAGGTGCGCTCATGGCTCAGCTGGCATTCGGTGTCGGAGCCATCGGTGGCAAGGACTCCATGTCGGGAAGCTTCGAGGAGCTCGATGTCCCGCCAACTTTGGTGTCGTTCGCCACTGCAACGGGATCGATCGACCGTATCGTATCGCCTGAGTTCAAGCGCGTGGATAGCAGCGTGGTTTGGATCAGCCCCCTAAGCGATGTGCCCGCGGATATCGTGTGCACACTCAACACCATCGAATACCTTATCGGTCAAGGAAAGGTTCTTGCATGTGCAACGGTCGGTTATGCCGGACTTGCCGAGACCTTGTTCAAGATGTGCGTTGGGAACGGGATAGGCCTTGTGCTCGATGACCTTGTTTCGCTTGGCGAGTTGGCCTCGCCGGCCTATGGCACGTTCGTGGTCGAACTTGCCGAAGATGAGGATGCCGATTCCATCGTTGAGATGCTCCGCAATTCCGGTATCGGAGCTGTAACCGATGATATCCCGGATGAATGGGTCGTTGATCATGACGGCAATGGATGCGAGATCCTCGAGATCGGCGAGACCGTCTCAGAGTATGTGATGGCGATGGTCGATGAGGAAGTCGATCTGGCCGGCATCCAAGAGATTTGGGAATCGGGCATTGAGAACGTCTTCCCGTATAGGAGCAACAATGGTGCACAAGAGGATGCATCCGGGTCGGATCCCTCCGCTTCGCATGATGTAGTTGCTGGCACGCCGAAGGTTTCGTTCACAGGTGGTGTGGGCGCTGTCTATGAAGGCACGCATATTGCCCGCCCGCGTGTGATAATCCCCGTTTTCCCAGGAACGAATTGCGAATACGATACGCTTGCTGCTTTCGAGCGTGCAGGTGCCCAGGTCACCACGCAGATCATCAACAACATGACTCCTGATGATGTGGTGCGAAGCGCCGATGAGCTCGTGGCGAATATAAAGGACTCCCAGATCATCATGATACCCGGCGGCTTTTCGGGCGGTGATGAGCCCGATGGTTCAGCCAAGTTCATAACGGCATTCTTCCGTTCCCCGGCTGTCACCGAGGCAGTGCGCGATCTGCTGCAGAATCGTGACGGCTTGATGTTGGGCATATGCAACGGTTTTCAGGCGCTCGTGAAGTTGGGGCTTGTTCCTTATGGCGATATCGTTGAGCCGACAGTTGAGAGCCCGACGCTTACATTCAACAATATCGGGCGCCATCAGAGCCGTCTCGTGAATACGCGCGTTGCGTCCGATCTTTCGCCTTGGCTCTCGAAATGCAATGTCGGAGATGTGCATACGGTCGCGATAAGCCATGGAGAAGGACGATTCGTGGCTTCATCGGACATGCTTCGCAAGATGATGGACGCCGGACAGATTGCTACGCAGTATGTCGGTTTGGATGGCGAGCCTTCGATGGATCTCAGCATCAATCCGAATGGCTCGGTATGGGCGATCGAGGGTATCACCAGTCCTGATGGGCGCATCCTTGGGAAGATGGGGCATAGCGAACGTGCCGGTGAAGGGTTGTACAAGAATGTCCCCGGCAACCTATATCAGCCGATCTTCGAAGGCGGAGTGGAGTACTTTTTATAGTTCCAATGAGGGCGGCTCCTCTAAAGGTTTAAAAGAGCGCGACAAGCTATACGTCCGCTTGTCGCGGATCGTTTCTCTTTTATTCGGGTATCGGGATGGAGAGCACTTCGTTCGCTCCGTAAAGCTTGCCGAAGATATATTTGTTCGTGGCCGATTCGTTGCTGATGAATATGCGCCCTTCGTGTGTTTCGATGCCTTCCGTCATGGGAGGAGCTTCAAGGTCTTCCAACTGTGTACGTGAATCCAAGATGAAGAGCGGGACATCGCCGCTCGACGTGGAGAAATACCCATCAGGCAGCATCCCTTCCGTATCATAAGCAAGTATGCGCGATCCTGCCAGTCCGTATGACGTGGAGAAGATGAGCTTCTCATCGGGCGTGGCGCAAATGCCTTGAACGCGATCGGGGATGGAATACGCTCTGACAGGCGAGCTTGAAAAGCCATATTGGAAAAGCGGATTCGAGCCGTATACGTACATCACAGCCTGATTCTGCGTACCATCAGTAGTATCTATATGGTGGTTATCGGGAGTTTCATAGGCTTCAGGATGATAGAAGTTACCGAGGTAGAGCTCGTCGTTCTCAATATTCATGAATGCAGGGGAGAAATCAACGTCCACCTTCTTAAGAGCGGTGATCGATTCGCCGGCTGTAAGCTCGATAAGATCGTTCGCATCAAAGACCAGATACCCGTTCTCGCAAGTCAGGTAGATGAAGTCATCATTGCTCGTGATGGCCGATCCGTGTCCATCATATATGTTGCCGTCTGCATCGCGTACGAACACCTCGGTGATCTCTCCATTGATGTATCGCTTGTAAACAGGTGAGGGCGACCCATCGGCCATATAGCCGCTGAACAGCCATGTTTCACCTACATCGTAATAATCGATATCCTGTGGGATGAATCCGCTGTCAAGCCCCGGTATGGTGAATTCCCTTTCCGATTGTTCGTAGAACGTGCCGAAAGAAACACGCACGAAGATGTTCACGATGATGACGGCAAGAACCGCCAAGCACATGATGGCCGCTATAACGATCAAGATGATCTCTACAGGTCGTGGTATGCGCCGCTGGTGTTGAACTTTCGTTGTTTCAGTTTCGGACATGATGGTTCCTTCAGCTCGATCGACCATCTGATTGTTGCGCAGTTTGCGTGCGAATGGGATGCAACCGGAGATGTTTTGACGATTCGTTATCAGGCGTGATATTAGGTCCGTCCTAATATCACGCTCAGGCAGTTCATTCGCCATTTTCACTTGACTCAACTCGGAGTTTTCCAATACAATTCAAAAGTTACTTTCAAAAGCCCCGAAAATATCGGCTAGTGAAGTCAGCGCAGCGTGAGGTACGTCCAGACCAAGCGTGCGCGTCGGCGTAGGAAACCGACAGGCTTGCAGGCTGAACTTTTGAAAACTAACGATGTTGCAAAGCGGTCCTTCGCCCGCCATGGCGCAAGGGGCTTCAACCGCAGATGTGACGAAGAAGCAAAGGATGTAATAGTGAAGACTTATTACGCAAAGCCCGGCGAGGTCGAGCGCAAGTGGTATGTCATCGATGCTGAGGATCAGGTTCTCGGCCGCGTTGCCACCAAAGCTGCGCAGATCCTTCGCGGAAAGACAAAGCCGCAGTACACTCCGCATGTTGATGTGGGGGATTTCGTTGTTATCGTGAACGCGGAGAAGATCCGTGTTACGGGCAACAAGACGCTCGGCAAGGAGTACTTCCATCATAGTGGGCACCCAGGTGGACTGAAGTCGGAAACCTTCGAAGAGGCTATTGCCAAGCATCCGGAGCGCGTTATCGAACATGCCGTGAAGGGCATGCTTCCGAAGACCACTCTTGGACGTGCACAGGGCAAGAAGCTTAAGGTGTACGCAGGTCCGGATCACCCTCATGCAGCTCAGCAGCCGCAGAAGATCGAGATGGGAGCATAAGCTATGGCAGAGAAAACAGCCAAGACAGAGGCACTTTACTACGGCACCGGTCGTCGTAAGACCTCGGTCGCACGCGTCCGTCTGGTTCCCGGTACCGGCAAGGTTACGGTCAACGGCCGCGAAGGCGACAAGTACTTCACCCGCGACGGTCAGCTCGCGCAGGCACTTGCACCTTTCAAGGTAACCGATACGCAAGGCCACTTCGATGTGATCGCACGCATCAATGGTGGTGGCACTACCGGTCAAGCCGGTGCGCTGCGTTTGGGCATCGCCCGCGCATTGCTCGAGGCTGGCGATTATCGTGCCGATCTCAAGAAGGCCGGATTCCTTACTCGCGATTCACGTATGGTGGAACGCAAGAAGTACGGTCTGAAGAAGGCACGCAAGGCACCGCAGTTCTCGAAACGCTAAGTTTTATATTCCGATCGGCTAAAACGCCGATCGGAATCCTCGTCCGCTTTGAATTTATAAATTCAAAGCTCCATTCCGACCTGACGCTCAAAATCCACGAATGCGCGCTTATCTGACGCTTTGATGCTTGCGCTCACAGCACGAAGGCTGCGCGCCCGCATCACACGCCAGCTAAGCACACCTCGTGGATTTTTAGCTTCACTACGAACTACCTGATTTTTTCAAGAAAATAAATTAAGAAAATGTGTAGGGGCAGGATTCATCCTGCCCTGTTTTTACCTTAACTCCCAGAAGGCGATCGCGCTTGCGGCGGCAACGTTCAATGAATCCACGCCATGCGCCATCGGGATGCAAGCAACGAAGTCGCACTCTTGGATCGTGCGATCAGAAAGCCCTTCGCCTTCAGTTCCGAGTACGATGGCCAATCTCGAGCACTCTTTCAGCTTTGGATCATCCAATGAGACCGCATCTTCGCGCAAAGCCAAGGCAACGCTCTTGAAGCCTGTCGATCGCAGCTGCGAGATCCCTGATTCGCACCATCCCCCTAGGCGGTTGACATTGCCGTGCACGCCTTTGCCGCTTGTTTCACAGCCGATGTAAGTCCATGGAACGTTCAGGACGTTTCCCATGGAAACACGCAGCGAACGCCGATAGAGAGGATCGCAGCATCCCGGAGTCAAAAGAACGGCATCCAATCCAAGGGCGGCAGCATTCCTGAATATCGAGCCCACATTCACAGTGTTCGTGATGTCTTCAAGAACGGCGATACGCCGCGCATCTTGGCAGACGCTCTCTACGGATCGAAGGGGCAGACGGCGAAATGCCGCCAGCGCTCCGCGCGTGACCTTATAACCTGTGAGCTTCGCCAGAAGGTTGCGTTCACCGATGAAGATGGGCAAATCAGGCGGATCAGATGGATCGGGCGAGCCGGGCGAATCGGGATTCGATGCTTCGAATCCTGTGATCACATCACTCAAGCCATCGAGCCAGCGCTCCTCCATAAGGAAAGCGATCGGTTCGTATCCTGCGTCAAGTGCGCGCAAGATGACCTTTTCGGATTCGGCGATGAAGATGCCTTTTTCGGGCTCGAGACGATTCCGCAGTTGCGAATCGGTGAGGCTTGTGAACGCCTCGAGCCGAGGGTCGTCCAAAGTATGTATGTGAATGATCTTCATGATGATAAGGATACGACAGAATCGTAGGTCGGTCTAACCGGCAATAACTGATAGAATAGCGTGCACGGGCGGCGATGGTTACCCCGATATTGAGGGGTGATTATCATGGTTATGACATGGATTGATTTTTTAACGTTCTGTATCCTGATAGTTTCGATTATCGAATGCGTGAACCATTTCAAGAAATGAAATAGCCGCAAGTCTTAAACCCGCGGCTATCCCACGACTGTAAATCTGTTTTCCGGGGTAGCCAGCCGGGGCAAACGGCAAACCGCCCGATATCTGCATTTTAACAGGCTTGCATCCACAAATCAAACGGAGGCAGGCTTAGAGAACAAAAGGAGAAAACGATGTCGCTTCCAGCATCCGATCTTAATAAGAAAGCTGACAATCTAACGACAATGCAGCTTGGTGAGGTGCTTCCCGAAACCGCTAAGGTCATTGATGGGCATCTTCATATCGGTGGTGTTGATATGGTGAAGCTCGCAAAGGAGCAAGGAACCGCGCTCTACGTCTACGACGAGCAGGAGCTTCGCCACAACATGGAGCGTTATCTCGAAGCCTTCCGCGAGAATTATCCGAATTCGGATGTTCTGTATGCAAGCAAGGCTTTTCTCAATATGGCTATCCTGCAGATCGCCAATGAACTGGGCATGTGCTTGGATGTTTCCGGCGGTGGGGAATTGGCTATGGCATTAGCGGCGAAATTCCCGGCCGATCGCATTTTCGTGCACGGCAACAACAAGACGCCGATCGAATTGAAAGAAGCCATCCGAGCGGGTGTCGGTCGCATCGTCGTCGACAGTTTGGAAGAGCTGGATCGTGTCTCGAAGATAGCGGGCGAAGAAGGCAAGACGCAGGACATCTACATGCGCATCACGCCGGGCGTGGAGGCCGACACGCATGCTTATATATGCACCGGTTGCGAGGACTCGAAATTCGGCTTCACCCTGCGCGATGACTATGCCATGCAATGCATCAAGCAGGCTATCGATACTCCGAACGTCAACCTTGTAGGGCTGCATTGCCACATCGGTTCGCAGATATTCGCTCTTGTGTCGTTCAGAGAAGCGGCGTTCGTGATGGTCGATCTTATCGCGCGGGTTCGCGACGAGCTTGGGTATACGATAAAAGAGCTCGATCTTGGTGGCGGCCTTGGCGTTGCTTATATGGAAGAGGATCGTCCGTCAACGATCGAGGATTATGCGAAAGTGGTTTCCGATGCAGTGCGTGAATCATGCGAGGAGCGCGGCCTTGAGCTTCCGCGCCTACTGGTCGAGCCGGGACGCTCGCTTGTGGCGAATGCGGGAGTCACGCTGTACACGGTGGGCACGATCAAGGATCTGAAAGGGGTGCGCAAGTTCGTGGCCATTGATGGCGGCATGTCGGATAACATCCGTACAGCGCTCTACGATTCCGAATACGAGCCGGTCATCGCGAACAAGGCCGATGCGCCTCGTACCGAGATAGTCACGCTTTGCGGAAAGCATTGCGAGAGTGGGGATGCTGTTGTGCTCGATGGGTCGCTTCAAGCTGCTGAAGTGGGCGATATCGTTTGTGTGTTCGGCACAGGGGCATATTGCTACACGATGGCGAGCAATTATAATGGGCAGCCGCGACCCGGCATCGTGTTCGTGAAGGATGGGAAGGCGAATCTGGTCACGCGCCGCGAAACATATGCCGACCTGATGTCGCGCGATATGGTCTATGCGCTCGATCAATTCCAGCAGAAGTATCAGAAGAACATCTGTTAGTTTCGATGCCCTAAAACGCCGATCGGAACCTTCGTCCGTTCGAATTGAATAGATGGTAGAATCTTCCTTCAAAGCCCATTTTCTTAGGAGATCCTCATGACAATAAACATCGGACTCGTCGGCACCGGTACGGTCGGTGGCGGATGCATCGATATCCTGCAAAAGCATCACGAAGATTTCAAGCGCCACCTCGGCGTTGACGTGCAACTCGTAAGCGTTTGCTCGCTAAGTCCTGACGAGGCACAAGCTCATGGTGTGGGCGATCTTTTCACCTCCGATTATCATGAGGTCGTGAACAACCCCGATGTCGACATCGTTGTCGAGCTTATCGGTGGCACCACCGTTGCGAAGAATGTGGTTCTCGAAGCGCTCAAGGCGGGAAAGAACGTTGTTACCGCGAACAAGGCGCTCATGGCGACGCATGGTGAAGAAGTTATGGCGGCTGTGAAGGAAGCCGGCACCGAACTCGCTTTTGGCGCGAGCGTTGGCGGAGGCATTCCGATCATTGGCCCGCTGAAGCATTCGCTCATCGCAAACGAGATAGAATCGGTGATGGGCATCGTGAATGGCACGACAAACTATATGCTCACTCGCATGGCTGAAGACGGGATGAGCTACGACGAGGCGCTCGCCGAAGCACAGGCGAAAGGCTTTGCAGAGGCCAATCCATCCGCCGATGTCGATGGGTTCGATGCAGCGGCCAAGATAGCCATCCTGGCTTCGATCGCTTTCAATTCCCGTGTTACGATCGACGACGTTTACACGAAGGGGATAACCTCCATCACGCCTACCGATCTGGCTGCGGCCGATGAGATGGGCTACGTTGTGAAGCTGATGGCCATCGCACACAGGCTGGATGATGGGATCGATGTTCGTGTTCATCCCACGATGATCCCGAAAGGCCACCAGATGGCCAATGTGAATGGCGTTTTCAATGCCATCTATGTCGTTGGTGATTTCGTTGGCGAGACCATGTTCTTCGGCGAGGGAGCCGGTGCAGGCGCTGCAGCCAGTGCGGTGATGGGTGATGTGCTAGAGGTGGCTCGTCATATCCAGATGGGTTACGCTCCGCTTCCGGCATGCACATGCACAGATTCGCTTCGGATCCTTCCGATCGAAGACCTGTCGATGAAGTATTACATCCGCTTCTCCGTATCCGACAAGCTTGGCGTGCTTGCGACCATGGCCGACACATTCGCGCGTCATAACGTCAGCGTGTTCTCCATGGTTCAGCGCGGTGCGGTGGTAGATGGTGTTGTGGATGTCATCTATGTTACCCATACTGCCCGCGAAAGCGACATCCGTGCAGCGGTGGATGAAATTAAAACAATGAATGACATTTTGCATGCCGACCCCTCGATCATCCGCGTGGAGGAGTAAAGTATTCGGGCGTGATTTTGGGACGTGATTTTGGGACGTTCCTAAACTCACGCGCTTTGTCATCCTGAGCATTGTGGGACATTAGGCTACGTCCCCATTGTCCCGTTTGAGGAGAATATGAAGCATTTTGAGAGCGAGAAGAACCTTCTCGAGGACATCAAGGCAGATACCAACAGTTGGTACAAGCGCAAGCTTTCAGTGCCTGCGCAAGATGTCGATGGCAAGAAGCTTCCGATCGGGGTGAAGATCTTCGGGGTGCTGTGCATCATCGGGGCGATCATCGGCCTTGTCGGTTTGGGCGATGCGGTATGGGAATCCGTTCGGATGCTACGAGATGGCGTCAGACCCGAAATAGGGCTTTCGTCTGTAGTGGTAACGATAGTCCGGTTGATCGATCTTGTTCTTCTGGCTGCAGCTTTCATCGTTTTCGGCGTGAGACTGTTCCGCAATCAGCGTCATTATGCTGCGATCGTTCTATACGCGGTGTACATCCTCCTCATTTTGGGTGCGATCTGCTCTCTTATGCTCTATGGAGTGGATCCCAGGCTGTTAATCTACGGTCTGCTGCTCTTATTGCTCGTTTGCTTCCAGATTTATCTTGACCCCAACCTTCGCAAGGAGCGCAAGGACTATTTCAAGGAACGCGAAGAGAAGCTCAAGACGGAACAGGAAGCGGGAACGCTTGGCCGCGACCCAAGCGGGAAGGGTTTCATCGATCTGAATTTCTTCAACCTGTTCTGGATCTTCATCGTTTGCTCCATTTTGGGCGATGTGATGGAGAGCATCTATCATGTGGCCGTGGTGGATCCGGGTCACTGGCAGGATAGGGCGGGTCTTCTTTTCGGGCCGTTCTCTCCGATTTATGGTTGCGGCGCCCTTTTGATGACGCTGTTCCTCAATCGTCTGTATAAGAAGAACATCATCTTGGTGTTCCTGCTGAGCGCGATCATCGGAGGCGCTTTCGAATACTTCGTCAGCGTTTTCATGCAATACACGTTCGGCGCGGTGGCATGGGATTACACCGGTCAGTGGCTTTCCATCGGCGGTCGCACTTGCGGACTGGCAATGTGCGCATGGGGGTTGCTGGGGGTCGTTTGGTTGAAATTGTTGCTACCGTTACTGTTGAAGCTGATCGACCTCATTCCGTGGAACTGGCGATATACGGTAACGACGATAGCAGCAGCGCTCATGGTCGTTGACTGCGTGATGTCACTGCAAGCATTGGATTGCTGGTATGAAAGACTGGCGAACCGACCGATCAATTCCCCGATCCAGCATTTCTATGCGGATCATTTCGACAATTCATGGATGGAGCACAGATTCCAATCCATGACGATCGACCCAGGCAATTCCGTGCGTTCTGGAAATTGATGAAAAGGCACTTCAAGGAAAAGGAGAGAAAATGGCTATCGAAGAACCATCTATGGATGCGTGGTTGAAGGAAGCGAAGGCATCCGAGAACGCGGACAAATGCGGGATGTTCCTAGCGCATAACGGAGTCGTGCGCATAACGCCGAAGGCTCAGGTGCGTGAAGGCGTTGAGGGTCTAGGCGAAGTCGCGCAAGTGGATTTCTCCTATGATGCCGAAGGCGTTGAGGCCGCCGTTGCTGAGGCTCTCACATGGAAAGGTGTCTATTACGTGCGTGTTTGGTTGAACGAAGGCGTGCTCAACGTGGGCGATTCCATAATGTATGTGATGATCGGAGCTGACATACGTCCGAATTGCATAGATGCGCTTCAAAAGCTGGTCGGCAAGATAAAGAACGATCTTGTGGTCGAGAAGGAGATATATGCATAGAGCTTCACGGGTTTTCGTTGCTATCGTTGCCAGTATCTGTTTGATAGCATCGCTTGCGCTTAGCGGTTGTGCAACAGGGCGACAAGGCGTTTCCGATCCGGGTTCGACTGCCAATGATGCCAGTTTGCAAGGCCAGCAGGTGGCTGACGATATGATGGACGTCGAGACATGGAACGCTTTTGCATCGAATAGCACTGCTGCAGTGCTGGGTTCATCTGCTCAGGATCCAAACGGGAATGCGTGCTTCTCGCCTGCATCGTTGTATTTCGCATTGGCTTTGGCTGCACAAGGCGCAGACGGCGATGCGCAAAGCCAATTGCTCGAACTGTTAGGGACAAAAGACGCCGATGCGCTTTCGGTCTTCTGCAGGAAATGGATCTCGCAGATCGAGCATCCTTTTGGTGAAGAAGATGCTGGTGCGCAAGGTGCGCTTGATGATGCGAAGGCAGCAGAGTCGGACGAGGCAGGCGTAGACGATGCAGGTTCTGACGGCAAGGTGCAATTGGCGAATTCTGTATGGATAAAGGATGGCTTCACGTTCAAGCGAGACTACATCGACATCATCCAGAACAGCTTGGGAGCATCGTCCTTCAATGTTGATTTCGGAACTCCGGAGGCGGATTCGCAGATAACCCAATGGGTGTCCGACGAGACGAAGGGATTGCTCCAACCTGAATTCCATACGACCGATGCCGATATCGCCAAGCTCATCAACACCGTTTACTTCAAAAGCTCTTGGACAGATCAGTTCGATACTGCATCTACGACCGATGGTGTCTTTCATGCTCCCGAAGCGGATATGCCTGCAAGCTTCATGCATAAGTTCGTAGAATCGGGGTCATTCGCGCAGGGCGGGAATTTCACCGCGTGCCAACTCGGTTTCACCAACGGCTACACGATGTCGTTCTACTTGCCTGATGAAGGGACGACTCCATCGGATCTTTTGCAGGACGCTACAGGCATACAGCAGCTGTTGGAGGCGCAGTTTGATTACAGGCCGGTGGATCTTACGTTGCCAAAGTTCAGCATCGATTCTAGTTTCGGTGATCTTATAGACGCGCTTCGATCATTGGGGGTCACAGACGTATTCGATCCGACGAATGCCGGAATGTTCGCGAACATGATAGAAACGAATGATGGAACCGCATCAGGGGATTTCTATATAAGCGATGCTATTCAGGAAACGCATTTAGGATTGGATGAGAATGGCGTGGAAGCTGCAGCATATACTGCGCTGGGGATAAAGGAAACGGCGATGATGCCGGAGGAAGAGCCGGTTGAGTTCGTGGTGGATCGTCCGTTTGCGTATATGGTGCAGTCTCCGGATGGAGTTGTATTGTTCGCGGGAATGGTGAACGCGGTTTAGGCCACTGAATACAGATTGTGGTTTTCAGCTAAAAAAATCACAACATAATGTGTATTCTCGTCCAAAAACTGTCATTAAGGCGTTACTATATAAAACGGTCGCGGGCAAACGCCAAATAAACCTTCCAGGCCCGCTCCTATTCTCCAAACAAAGCTTATAGATACTCCGAGAATCCATGTTATACCGAATATAAGCCTTCTCCGATCCGGTGGCCTAGATGATCGACGCATTTGAAACCAGCGTCCGTATAAATCCGAACCGTGTTTTCTTCACGTTCGTGGATGGTTCCGGACATGAGACCTCATTCACATATAAGCAGACTCGACTGATATCTGCAGCATTGGCTCGTCGGCTCAAGAATCAGGGTGTAGCTGCAGGCGATATCGTGATCGCTGAGCTGGTCAATTCTCCCGAATTCATCTTCCTAATCCTTGCATCGGCCTATGCCGATTTTACGTTGGCTGCTATAGACATACATCTGCCCGAGGGCGAGCGGGTGGCGCAAAAGCTTGCGCTTGAGCGCTTCGGCCGTCGTGTGGCTATGCATATCGATGACCAGCGTCTGAGGAGCATCCTTCGAAAGGGGCGCGATATCGCCACAGGGATGGCTGACGAGAGCACCGTGATCGAATCCATCTGTGGAACACCGCGTTGGGAGCATTCCATCATGGGGCAAAAGCAGGACATCATCGACGATACCGTTCATTTTGCTGAGCGTGAGGCACATCTTTTCGATGCGAATTCGTCTGCTCTTATCGTGTTCTCCGGAACAGCGGCCAGCAAATCAAAGGCCATCTTGCTCAATTGGCGGAATCTGATGGATGCCTCGATCGCTGCCAACCGAACGCTCAATGAGCAAGGCCGACAGCTTTGGCAGGAGCGCCTGCCTCTCAATCGGAACAGTGTGAACTTCGCCTCATCGGATCCCGGCAGTTCGGATTGCTTCTGGCAATGCGCATATTCGCTCTCGCATATTCGCGGATATCAAACCTTGGTGCGTTCAGTGATGGGAAAGTCCCCGCTTCGCCTCTACGAGGTTTTCGATGCCGAGCTGATCCTCAACGATAGGGAGCGTTCGCATGTAACGCATATCTCGGTGTCGGATGATATGCTGCAAGACCTGCTCACGGTGGAAGAATGGAGGATCGATATCCAGCCGAATGCCCGAGTGAGATTGGCGGAATACCAGTGCATCCTCATAGACGATCGTGCCTTCGATCCGCGCACTATCGAGCGTGCCATCGATCTGGAGGTGCGCATCTTTGCGGGCTACGGTATCCCTGAGACCAGTGGGCTTTTGGCTGCATCGCTGATCACATCGGATTTTCGCGGCGGAATGCGCTTGATGGATGGATATGATGTGCACATCGTCGATGCGGACGAAGACGGATTCGGTCGATTGGCGGTAAAAGGTCCGGGAGTTTTTGGCGGATATCTGAATTCCAGTGCGGCTTTCACTGTCGATCATTTTTTCATAACAGGAAGCACCGCAACTCTCTACGATGACTGCATCTACATAAAGAATCGCGCGACCGATATGGTCCTCGTAGACGGCGAGATGGTATACCCGGCAGAGATCGCTGAGGCGCTACGCCATATTCCGGGCGTTACCGATGTGCATGTTTTCGGGATCGCCGATGCTGTCCATGGTCGATGCCCTGTTGCGGTCGTTGAGCGCAACGATCCCGCCTTGACCTCAGAGGCTATAGTCCGAATTTCGCGCCAGTGGCTCTCCGAGCTCAGCATGCCGAGGCATATCTATGTTGCCGATTCGCTGCCCCGACGTGAGAATGGCAGGCTTGACCGCGCCACTATAGAAGAGATGTTCAGAAGCTCGATGAAGATCCAGCGGATGACGCTTCACCATGTGCGCATTCCCTTCAACAGCCCAGCAAGAGGCGTATATGGCGAGATGACATATCGTGACTCGGTGATAGTCGAACTTGAGGATGCTCTCGGTCGCAAGGGTCTTGGAGAATGTACGGCCTTCGATGCTTTGAACGAGGAGGCCAACGCGCGTGGCAGCCTTGTTCAGGATGTCCTCTTCATCCGCGATGTCATAGCGCCCGCCACCATAGGGCGAACGTTCTTCCATCCGCGTTATACAGACGAGATCTTCTCGGATCTGCCGGATATAGAGCGGCATCCTATGGCGGCGTCCGCGGTCGAGTGCGCGATATGGGATCTTTTCGGCCATGTGAGCGAGCGAACGCTTTGGGAACTCATCAACGATGAGTATTCCCGCCTTGTTGAGAGCATCGTGCCGGAAGGAATGGCAGATGTCGAGATGCCGCGAGTTGCCCAGATGGATGGTGCGGTTGCCAAAGTGGCATCGGATGCCGTGATCGATCTTGATCCTACACCGGTTGCCATGGCGAATTCACACAACGCAGTGGCGGCCGGGTATAGCCGGTTGAAGATAAGGGTCACCCCGCACCGCGGATTCGCGTGCGTGCGGTCGATCCGACGGGCTTTTCCCGATCTGCTGATCACCCTTGATGCGAACCGAAGCTTCACGGCTGACGACATCGAACAACTGCGCGGCTACGATTCGCTCAATATCGGTTGGATAGAGGAGCCTTTCTCTCCTGATGAGGCGAAGAAGCTGGCGCATCGTGCGAGGAGGGGCGATCTCGGAAAGCCATCGGAAGCGAATGATAGCGCAAGCCATGCGGCTGAATCCGAGGTGCCTGTTTCCATGGGCGTCTTTGAGGCGCTGGGGGATGTGCAGCGGTTGATCGAGACGCCTATCTGCGTGGATGAATCCTATGCGAATTTGAAGGAAGCGGGGGAATTCCTGTATTCGCACGATCTTCATTGCGTTTCCGTGAAGGTGGCGAAGTTCGGGGGGATCGAGTCCACACTGAGGTTCCTGGCGCATGCGAAGCTGCTCGGAAAAGTGGTCGTTATGGGCGGAATGCAGGAGACCGGGATCGGTCGACGTGTGAGCGCGGCGTTCGAGACGTTGCCAGGCGTGGTGCTGCCGGGTGATGTAGGGTCGATATCGCGCTACTTCAAGATAGATATAACGTATCCTCGTTACGAGGCGAACGATGGTGATATAACCTTGAACTCGGATGGGTTCGAATACGGTATCGGATGCGTTCTTGATGAGGAGCAGCTTTCCCGCGTTGAGGTTGAGCGAGTGACCATCGGGTGATCGGATCGACCCTTTTCATGTGCATTTTGCCATGAACAGGTAACGTGACATTCGCACGATGCGATGAATCTGCTCTTCGATCATGGCTTGTACCTTTCCGGCTTGGCTGCGGACTGCGAAAACTGCGGTGGGTTATACCACAGTTTTCTTGTCCTGTAGAATCGCCGTTCAAGGCACAAGCCATGATCTGTAACAAGCTATACGTCCGCTTGTCACGATTCGCTCACATCGGTCAGTCGCTGACGTATTCGGATATCAGATTGCGAAGCTCGTCTATTCCGGTTCCTTTTTCGGAAGATGTAACTATCACAGGGGCGTTCTTCGGCAGCATCAGCTGCTTCGCGATCCTTGCCTTCTGGGAATTCGCCTTTTGCTTTGAGAGCTTGTCCGCTTTCGTTAGAGCGATGGCGAACGGCAGATCTGATTCGAGCAGAAAATCGACCATATCATGATCGAGCGCGCTGACATCATGGCGGATGTCGATGAGCGATACGACCAATGCGAAGTAGCGCTCGTCATTGAAATAGCCTTCGATCAGGTCAGACCAACGTTCAAGCTCGGATTTCGAGACCTGCGCGTATCCATATCCCGGAAGATCGACCAGATCGATACCATCAACATCATAGAAGTTGATGGTGGCCGTCTTGCCTGGTTTTTGCGAGACCTTCGCCAGATTCTTGCGGAACATCAATTTGTTGAGCAAGGATGATTTGCCCACGTTCGACCTTCCCGCAAAGGAAACTTCCGGCAAAGTGCTCTTCGGCAATTGCTTAGAGGTGCCATAAGCTGCTTTGAATTTTGCGTTGTGGAAGTTCATGGGCATCTCCGGCGGTCGTTGAATGGATGTTGTCTGCTCATTATATAGTGTGTCGTCCGTTGTCATCCCCATTGGCGCACTTGACCATGTCGAAAGCAGATTCCCTAGTTATAATGGAGAACTGATAAATTCAAAGTATCCGTTTTGGGATTTGCAAACCATACCAGGGAGAAAAGATGAAAGCCTATAACCCTCATGAGATAGAACCCCGCCTGCAGCTCGACTGGGAAGAGAAGGGCATCTACTCGATAGATGAGACATCCACGGCGCCGCGCAAATACGTGCTAGAGATGCTGCCTTATCCATCCGGCGATATCCATATGGGGCACGTCAGCAACTACACGTATGGCGATCTTGTTGCGCGCTATTCCCGCATGAAGGGCTTCAACGTGCTTCATCCGATGGGTTGGGATGCGTTCGGTCTGCCGGCAGAGAACGCCGCCATCAAGCACCATTCGCATCCGGCCGTGTGGACCTATGACAACATCGACACGCAGCGCAAGTCGTTCAAGGTGATGGGCTTTTCCTACGACTGGGATCGCACGGTCAGCACCTGCGATCCGGAGTACTATCGCTGGGGTCAATGGATCTTCCTCGAGTTCTGGAAGCGCGGGCTTGTGGAGCGTCGCAATTCGCCGGTGAATTGGTGCCCGGATTGCAACACGGTGCTTGCCAATGAACAGGTCATCGGCGGTCGCTGCTGGCGTTGCGATTCCGAGGTCGAGAAGCGCGACCTTACCCAGTGGTACTTCAAGATCACCGATTACGCGCAGGAGCTTCTTGATGATCTGGACAAGCTTCCCGGTTGGCCGGAGAACGTCAAGCAGCAACAGGCGAATTGGATCGGCCGCAGCGAAGGTGCCAACGTCGATTTCGAGCTCGTGGCTGTTGATGGTGAGACGCCCACAGGCGAGATGATAACCGTCTTCACCACCCGTGCCGACACTCTTTTCGGATGCAGTTTCTTCGTGCTGGCACCCGAATACGCTGGACTTGCCGACTTGGTTGCAGGAACACCTGCCGAGCAGGAAGTGATGCAGTTCGCAGAGGATGCCAAGAAGGTCAGCGCCGTTGAGCGCGCGCAAGGCGATCACGAGAAGCATGGTATCTTTACCGGCCGTTATGTGATCAACCCTGTTAATGGCGAGAAGGTTCCGATCTGGGTCGCGGATTATGTCGTTGCCGATTATGGAACCGGTGCTGTGATGGCGGTTCCCTGTGGCGACGAGCGCGACTTCGAGTTCGCTCGCAAGTACGACCTTCCGATCATCCCCATCATTCTGGGCGAGGACGACCCGCTGTATGACCAGCTGAAGGACGAGCAAAGTCGCGTTGTTACCGAGGTGGACTGGGATAACGCCTATGCGGCCGAGGGCATCCTCGTGCAGTCGGGTGAATATACCGGAATGGTCGGCGGCAAGCATTCTCCCGGTGAGGAGGCCATCGTCGCTTTCCTCGAGCGTGAGGGCAAGGGCAAGCGCACGGTGGAATTCCGTCTTCGCGACTGGCTGATAAGCCGTCAGCGTTACTGGGGCAATCCGATCCCGGCCATCCATTGTCCGAAGTGCGGTGTTGTGCCGGTTCCGGAAGAGGATCTGCCGGTTCGTCTGCCTGAGGATATCGATCTGGCCGATGGCGAAACGCTAGCCACGCATGAGAGCTTCGTGCGCACCGTGTGCCCGGTCTGTGGCGGTGAAGCCAAGCGCGAGACCGACACGATGGATACGTTCACTTGTTCGAGCTGGTATTACATGCGCTATTGCGATCCGCACAACGATCACGCGCCTTTCTCCAAGGAGCGTATCGATTCGTGGATGCCGGTCGATCAATACATCGGAGGTATCGAGCACGCCATCCTTCACCTGCTCTACAGCCGCTTCTTCACCAAAGCGTTGCGCGATATGGGCATGCTCGATTTCGATGAGCCGTTCACGAACCTGCTCTGTCAAGGAATGGTGCTCGATGCCAACGGCGAGGTGATGAGTAAGTCGAAGGGCAACGTTGTAAGCCCTGAAGAGATGATCGATGCTTACGGTGCGGATACCGTGCGCGTTGCGATGTTGTTCATGGGGCCGCCTGATAAGGAGAAGCTCTGGAACGAGAACGGCCTTGAGGGGATGTACAAGTTCCTGAACAAGGTGTGGCGTCAGGTGCACGATCTGGTCGGCGAGGCCGGCGAGGATACGTATTTTGCTGGTGACGAGATAACGGATGCAGAGGTTGAAGCGCTGAGCGATAAGCTGCTGCGCGAGCGTCATCGTGTGGTCGGCAAGGTAAGCGAGGATATTGAGCGCAACCAATACAACACAGCAGTTGCTGCGATCATGGAGCTTTCGAACACGATAGGCGAGTTCTTGCGCAAGGTTTCGCCTGAGGCGCGTGCGAACGATTCGGAAGCGGGCAAGGTTGCGCGAGATGCGGCTGAGACCATCTTGAAGCTGCTCGCGGTCATGGCGCCGCACTTCACGGATGAGCTGTGGCGTGAAGCGCTCGGGCATAGCGAGTCGATCCATCTAGAGGCATGGCCGGAATTCGACGAGAAGCTTGCCGTGGCCGATGAGGTCGAGCTGGCTGTTCAGGTGAACGGGAAGATCAAGGCTCATATCATGGTGTCGGCTGAGGCTGCCGATGCCGATGTCCTTTCAGTTGCGAAGGACGCGGTGACAGAGGCGCTTGAAGGGAAGAGCATCATAAAGGAGATCGTGGTTCCGAAGCGGCTTGTCAACCTGGTCGTTAAATAGTTCGTTATTCACTATATAATGAGTAGAATCATAGAGATCAAAGTTTGAAGCACGCAGAAAAGGAGAGGCTGTATGGCGTACTATTTCGAAGAGCCGTCGAGGACATTCAATGAATATCTACTGGTTCCCGGTTATTCACCGAGTACTTGCATTCCGGCAGCGGTCTCTTTGAAGACTCCTCTTGTCAAATACAGAAAAGGCGAGGAGGAGTGCCCTATACAGCTAAGCATCCCGATGATCTCGGCGATCATGCAGTCGGTTTCGGACGACAAGATGGCGGTCGCTCTTGCAACAGAGGGCGGGATGAGCTTCATCTACGGCTCGCAGAGCATTGAGGACGAGGCGGCGATGGTCGCTCGCGTGAAGGACTACAAAGCCGGATTCGTAACTTCGGATGTGAACCTTCGTCCGGATATGACGCTCGAGGACGTTCTCGTTCTCAAGGAAGAGCATGGTCATTCCACGATGCCCGTTACCGATGATGGCACAAGCCATGGCAAGTTGCTCGGCATCGTCACTTCGCGGGATTACCGCATTTCGCGCATGGAGAACGACCTCAAGGTCTCCGAGTTCATGACCCCGCGCGAGAAGCTCGTGGTGGCACCTCCTGATACATCCTTGAAGGATGCCAACGATATCATCTGGGATCACAAGCTCAACTGCCTGCCGATCGTTGATTCGAACGATCATCTGGTAGCGCTCGTTTTCCGTAAGGACTACGATTCGCATAAGAGCAATCCCGATGAGATGCTCGATGCTCATAAGCGCTACATGGTCGGTGCAGGTATCAACACGCGCGATTACGCCGAGCGTGTTCCGGCATTGGTGGATGCTGGCGTTGACGTGCTTTGCATCGATTCGTCAGAAGGGTATTCCGATTGGCAGAAATTCACGATCCAGTGGATCCGCGATCATTACGGTGATGACGTGAAGGTCGGTGCTGGTAATGTCGTCGATCGTGAGGGATTCCGCTTCCTTGCCGAGTGTGGTGCCGATTTCATCAAGATCGGCATCGGTGGCGGTTCGATCTGCATCACACGCGAGACGAAGGGCATCGGACGCGGCCAGGCGACTGCTGTGATCGAGGTGGCGAAGGCTCGCGATGAGTGGTTCAAGGAAACCGGCGTTTACATCCCGATCTGCTCGGATGGCGGCATCGTTTACGACCACCACATTTCGCTCGCGCTTGCCATGGGTTCCGACTTCGTGATGCTAGGCCGTTATTTCGCCCGTTTCGATGAGAGCCCGTCGAACCGTGTGGTGGTGAATGGCAGCTACATGAAGGAGTACTGGGGCGAGGGCAGTGCCCGTGCCCGCAACTGGCAGCGCTACGACCTTGGTGGCGAGAAGAAGGGGATGACGTTCGAGGAGGGTGTGGACAGCTACGTGCCATATGCCGGTCCTTTGAAGGACAACGTCGATATCACCCTCTCGAAGATCAAGAGCACGATGTGCAACTGCGGCGCTTTGACCATTCCTGAGCTTCAGGAGAAGGCGAAGCTGACGGTTGTTTCCTCCACTTCGATCGTTGAAGGCGGGGCGCACGATGTCGTTCTCCGCGATTCGAATACCTACGTTAGCAATTCCATTAGATAGTTCGTTTGGTTGACCTGTAGGGGCAGGATTTTGATCCGGCCCCCATTTCTCTCGTTTTGTGTTCCACTCCGTCATTCAGAGGAGCCGAAGGCGACGAAGAATCTTTTTGTGATTTGAGTCAGAGATATCCCTTTTCGTATTTGACGCTCACTCTCGATGTCTTCGACATCAGCGGTTCGCTCCTTCATGCATTCATATATGAAAGATGGTGTTCAGAGCAAATCGAAAAGGGATATCTCTGACCACACCGGCATAATTCTGCGCAATGCGTCATTGAGAAGGCTTTGTAGCGCAGATCTTCAGATCTGCCTATATGAAATGTGACAAGCGTCCGCTTGTCACATTTCACGCTTGTCGCTCACGCGACACTTCGATCGCTCTATGCGTTGCGGAGGAAGGCTTCGTAACCGCGACGGGCTTCGTAGATATCCGCCTTGCTGGTAGCCTCCCAAGGGCTATGCATGCTAAGCACTGCAACGCCGCTGTCGATCACATCCATTCCGTAACGAGCCGGGATGAACGCGATCGTCCCACCACCGCCGGCGTCCACTTTGCCGAGCTCGGCGGTTTGGAACGTCACATCCGCATCATCCATCACCCTGCGGATGCGAGCCATATACTCTGCACGCGCATCGTTCGATCCGCTCTTTCCACGAGCGCCGGTGTACTTGTTGAATACGAGACCTTTGCCAAGATAGGCGGCATTCTTCGATTCGAAAACGCTGCCATAAGCCGGATCCACACCGGCGGAGACATCGGAGGACAGCATAGACGATGCAGCCAGAGCGCGACGCAGTCTTACCATTCCGCCCTCGCCGGCAAGATCCATTATCTCAGCGATAGTGTTCTCGAAGAAGAGCGATTCCATTCCAGAGGCGCCGACGCTTCCGATCTCCTCTTTGTCGACCAGCACGCAAACCGCGGTCTTTTCAGGAGTGAAATCCCCCAGCGCTAGCTGTGCGACCAGTGAAGTGTAAGCGCAAACACGGTCGTCTTGTCCGTAGCCAAGAACCATGCTGCGGTCGAAACCCAGATCGCGAGCCTTCCCGGCAGGAACGACCTCGATCTCGGCAGATAGGAAATCATCCTCGGTTATGCCGTACTTCTCCTCGAGAAGCTTGAGGGTATGCTTCTTCACAGCTTCGGAATCCTCTTTGGGATCAGATTCTTCTGAGGTCGGATCGTTTTCGCCGTCTTCATCCTTTGAGTCCGCTGACTCCGCTTCAGCGGCGAATCGGTTGCCTACCAAGACATCCAGATCCTCGCCCTCTACGACCTCACGGCCTTTCTTGTCCAGCTGCTTGGCTCCGAGATGGGGCAGCAGATCGCTCACGCAAAAGACAGGATCGTTTTCGTCCTCGCCGATAACGATGTCGACCACAGTGCCATCCTTTTTCGCCACGACTCCGTGAAGCGCAAGCGGAATGGCCACCCATTGGTAGTTCTTTATGCCGCCGTAGTAATGGGTGTCAAGCAGGGTGAATCCATCCTTTTCATACAGTGGATTCTGCTTGAGATCGAGACGTGGCGAATCGATGTGCGCACCAAGGATGTTCATGCCCTGCTCGATAGGTGCTTGGCCTATGTGAGCCAGGATGACCGCCTTGTTCTGCGATGTTGTCCAAACCTTGCATCCCGGAGTGAGCTTTTCGCCTGCCGCTATGGATTTCTCCAGTGAAACGTATCCTTGTTCCTCCGCCATGCGTATGGCGGTAGCGCAGCATTCGCGTTCGGTCTTGTTCTCGGATATGAACCCTTCATATTCAGCAGCAAGCTTCTCAAGCTCTTTGAGCTGCGTCTTGTCGTATTTCTTCCATGCTGATTCGCGTTTCATCTTGCGCCTTTCGATATTGCTTTCAGATTTCTCGGTTGATTCTCGTTTGAGATTGTACTGCATCGGCAGATTATGTGGACCAATATCACGCCAACGATCTCCTTCTGCTCATTTTGCTCAACGGGATCGCTGCTTTGCTGCGTTTGTTACAGGCGGGCAACTTAAAAGGGAAAATGATATTTACACGGTAACATTTATATTGGCGGCGGTATAATAGATGAGTTTTTTAGAGAACAGGCCTTCGTAAAGATGGTGCCAACCGGTTTCATCTGGGGGCTCAAAAGAGAAAGAGGTTTTCATGAAGGTTCGTGATTCTATCCCAACCGCTGAGAATTCAACCAACTTCAACATCGTTTCCGATCCGCAGACAAAGGTCGGCAACACGCTTGAGAATCTCAAGTCTGCTGTTCAGGGTGAGACTTGCGCTTCAGCTAACTATGCTGCTTATTCGAAGAAGGCAAAGGAAGAGGGCTATGACCAGATCTCTCGCCTTTTTGCTGCTACTTCAGCTGCTGAGCAGATCCACATCAAGCTCGAGACTGCTGAGATTCTGAAGAAGGATCCGGATTATGTTGCTCCTAGCGCTCCGGATGCTGTTGCTTTCACCACCGATGTCGATCTTATCGGTGGAGCTGCCGGCGAGATCTATGAGACTTCCGACATGTATCCGTCATTCATAAAGGTTGCTCAGGAAGAGGACGAAAAGGGTGCCGAGATGGTGTTCACTCGCGCCAAGCTTGCAGAAGGCGTTCATGCTGAGCTTTATCTCGATGCTTATAACAACATCGATAGCCCGGATGACGATAGCTACTATCTGTGCCCGGTTTGTGGATACATCCACAAGGGTGGCGATTTCGAGAAGTGTCCGATCTGCTTCGCTCCGCGCACTTCTTTCAAGGAGTTCTAATCGATCTGTAAGCAAACAGTGTAGAGGGCGATTTCGATCGTCAGTAGGGCAGGGATTCGTCCCTGCCCTTTTTATGTGGCAGGATAAATCCTGTGGGCGGTTAAAACCGCCCACTACGCGTCAACGTCTTTTCGTTTATGCGAAATCGGAGCTGGAAATGGGGCTTTGCGCTATAGCCAGCCTTTTGCGTAACACTTGGTTTCGACGTACGGCTTCGAGGAGCAATTGGCATCTTGTGCCTATGAGATCGCGGTTCTTCTCAAGGAATTCTCCAGCATTTTCGCGCTTGAGTATGAACGGCTCGATCAGTTCCGAAGCTTGCGGTTCCGCCTCACCGACCTTTTCAACGTATGCGATCACCACCCGCACGTTCTCTTCCGCCATCCCTACAGAGGAATAACCGCTTTGTGGGAGCGGTGTTATGGCTTTCCCCTCAAGGTCGGTGCGGACTTTGTATCCGGTCTCCTCCATGAGCTCTCGGTTCACACAGTCCTCGATGGTCTCTCCCTGCTCGACCAATCCCGCCGGGAAAGAGATGCACCAAGCATTCACCGGATACCGGAATTCGCGGATCAAGAGCAATGAATCATCAGGCAGGATGGGCACTATGCATATCGCATCAGGATCGGCGGAGGTGCCTTGACGGTTGGCTTCCAAAGCGGCGCGATACTGGTCAAACCCCTTTCGCGAGACGCTCTCGTATTCGTAGATCGTGCCATCTGCAAGCTTGTAGGTTAGCAGGTATTTCTTGATCCACCCATCACTTAGAAGCTTGATGTCGATAAGTTCGGGAAGCACTGCGCTCGATGTTTCGATGTTCGGCCATGTAGCTGTTGTGTTTGCATTGTTTGTCGTGCCTGTTGTGTTTGCTATATCTGTCATATTGATCGCCTTCTTTTGAATCATTCGTTTTGATTATAGGGCGATGTTGTGAACAGAGTATACAGACGTTGGTGAACCATTCTGAAATGTGGAGTGGGTTTAAGTGCGTCGTAAATAGCGCCCACAGAAAGAGCCCCCGATTCACCATCATTGTCATATTCTGTCATAGCAAATGTAGCGCGTTTGTGTCATACTCTTTGTGGTGCAAAGATATGATCGTGTGCCGCTTTGCCGCTTGTCTGAAGCGGGAAACGTTGCGCTCGATCGGCGCGTTGCGCACAAGGGGAGCGTCATGTTGACCGAGCTTACTGTTGCATATCTGATCTTCGGCGGTGTTGGCGCCGGATCCATCGGCGTTTGCTCTATTCTCGACCTTGTTGTTGTGCGCGAGCATTTTGGGGATTCAGAATACGAGCAAGGCCCTGCGGTTTGCTCCACTTCAAGAGTGGTCGACCTATCGTTCGCAGTCGGTTTTGCGCTGCTTGGCATCGGGTGCATTTGCTTGGTCTTAGACCTTGGGCGTATAGAGCGTGTGACGTCGCTCTTCATTCACCCGTCCTTTTCATGGATGACGATAGGCGCTTACTCTATTGCGATCCTGCTGGCAGTCGGCGCGTTTCTCGCCATCGTACGGTTTCTCTATCTGCCTCAGATCGCGCGCCCTTTGATCGTTGCATGCGAGATCGTTGCTGTCATTTTGAGCATCGTGGTCATCGTATATGTGGGAATGCTCCTCGGTACCCTTCGCGGGGTGGCGCTTTGGGTGTCTCCTTGGCTGCCGGTACTGTTCGCGGCTTCGTCGGCATCGGGCGGAATCGCTATGGTGGTCTTCGTCAGCCTGTTCGTTCCTAAAACAGAAGATGCTTTCCGCATGCTGCATGGTTTGGCTTTGGCCGATATGATAGTGATACTTGTGGAGGCCATCCTGGTCATTGCGTTTTTGGTGGGCGCTTCAACAAGCCGAAACCCTGGGGCGGTCAGCGGCTTTGAGCAGTTGATGACAGGCTCTGAAGCTGCTCTATGGTGGTTCGGGTTCGTTGGATGCGGAGTGGTTGTTCCGTTCCTGATCGAAGCGATCTTCTGCTTCACCGGAAGATTCGCCGGACGGTCGAACTCGGATATGTTGGCAAAGGTATTCGTATTGGGCGCAGCTTTCGTGCTTATCGGTGTTATATCCATGCGCATCGGAATAGTTGATGCAGGTGAGCGTCGTGGTTTGGAGCTACAGGATCCAACGACCACCGAAACTGCAGGCGATCTTATGGGCGGCATCGATCTAAGCGAGCCTTCGGAAAATGAAAGGATTTTGTATGAAACAGAAGGATAGAGCGACTGCGGGGGATCTGTTCTCGTTGGATGAGAAGTCCAGCGTTCCGATCTGGCTTCAGCTGAAGAATCGCTTCATCTATCTCATCACCTCGGGGCATTATCTGCCGGGAGACCAATTGCCCACCGTTCGCAGCATGGCGGCCGATATCGAGATCAACTACAACACTGTCAGCAAGGTGTACAAGAGCCTTGAGGAGGACGGCTACATCGTCTCGCGACATCGGCAGGGCGTTTTCGTATGCGATGTGAGCGACAAGCCGGGCGTTAGCTTTGCGGTCACCGCGGAGATGATCACGGTAGAATACATCCAGCGTTGCCAAGAGCTGGGACTTTCCCTTGGCGAGATATCAACGCTGTTCAATGAGAGCATCATAAAGGCGAAGGTAAAACGCAATAAAGAGCAAGGAGCGATAGATGCGCCGGAAAAACAGAGAAGAGAAGCTGACTCGAACATCATCCACTTCCCCGATGTTTCGAACGATGGCGAATGTGCCTCAGCAGGAAACGGCGCATAGGAAAACATCGCGCAACGGAGCGGTCATCTTCAGCATCCTTGTCTTTGCGCTTGGCGTTGCGTTGACGCTGGCCGTTTGGCAGCTTGCTGCCGGCGCGATCGGACTGGCGGCGCTGATCATCTCGGTCATCATCGGGTGCTTGGCGGCATCCTCTATCCACATCGTCATGCAGTGGGAGAAAGCCGTTGTCATGCGGTTGGGCTGTTTCAATCGGGTAGCCGGGCCGGGCATCGTGTTCACGATCCCGATCATCGAGTTCTATTCGCTGCGAGTCGACCAGCGCGTGATGTCCACGTATTTCGGTGCTGAGGAAACGCTGACAAGCGACCTTGTCCCTGTGAATGTGGATGCCATCGTATTTTGGATGGTCTTCTCGGCAGAGAAGGCAGCGATCGAGGTCGAGGATTATTCGGCTGCGGTTTCGTGGATGGCGCAAGCGGTGCTTCGCAAAGCGATCGGTCGAGCATCCATAAGCGAGGTTGCAGCGCGGCGCGATCAGATCGATTCCGAGCTCAAGGAGGTTCTGGAGGATAAGCTTTCCGGCTGGGGGATCGATGTGATCGATGTTGAGGTGCGCGATATAGTCGTTCCGAAAGAGCTGCAGGAGGCGATGGCGGCCGAGGCGGTGGCATCGCGCGAGCGTGGTGCGCGCATGATCCTGGCCGAGGCGGAGCATGATATCTCGGAGATGTTGCGTGATGCGTCCGATGTGTATGAGGGCGATGCGGAAGCGATGCGCCTGCGTACGATGCATCTTGCGTATGAGAGTGTGAAGCAATCAGGCGGAACGCTGGTGATCCCGAGCGCCTTCAGCGAAGGATTCACGGACGCGGGAAATGCGGCAGATGTGGCGAAGGCGATCGGAAAGTCTGCGGAGTGATTTTAGCTCCGTCCTAAACTCACAATGATCCGTTTCATTGTTCTCTGCTCTTTATAGGGCTAAGTATTCCCTACTGTTCCTACCGATGCTCTATGAATGTCGTAACTATAGCGGAGACATTCTGCGAAGACATCAAATTGCTTCTTTTGACGAGACTTCTTCCAGAGAAGACAGATGTCATATTTTAATTCGAGATCCTTGAATGTGAGCATCTTGAAACGAGGGCCAAAATAATCTGATAGGTGGGCACACGACATGATTATGGCAGAGTGGTTTTGAAATAGCAGCGGCATAGAGTCTATATCATCGATGTAGGGAAGATCTATGAAAGGGATATTTGATCGTTGCAATGTCTCGCGAAGAAAAGCCCCAAGTTTCTCTTCGTGGGGAAATCCTTCAGGAATACCTATCGCATCCTTCAACTCATCAGTAGAAATTTCACACTTTTTTGATATTTCATTCGATCGTTCTACCATTAACGTGAATTCATCTGAATAAAGTGGCGTTATTTCAAAGAGGGACATCTCGGCATTCTTCGGGCACATAGTGATCCCGATGTCGATCTTATCGCTTTTGAGCTCATCTAGAATAACATTTGGCTGAAGGGAGCGAGAGAATATTGCTGTATCAGGGTATTCTCGCTTGAAGAGTCGATAGCATCCATCAAGAAGGTTGCTGCTTGCACCATGTAGATAGCCAATGCTTAACATGGAATTATGGCTGATTTGCTCGCGTTTGATCTCCTTAATGATATCGTCATGTGCGTTCACTAATTCTCTCGCTCGATCTGCAAGGAGCTTGCCCGTGGTTGTCAGACGTACTGACTGCTTATTGCGCAGAAAAAGATCGCAGCCAAGTTTCTTCTCCAAATCTATGATATGACGACTCAGCGATGGTTGCGCAATGAAGAAATGGCGCGCTGTTTCGGAGAAGTTAAGAGATTCCGCTAGATAAAGAAATTCGCGAAGAGTATCGATCCGCATTGGAGTCTCCTGAGCATGATAGATAGGCTTGTGCCTTGTTAATACGATTTTAGCATCATGTGCTCAACGCTTATTATCTGCGGTTATGCATATTATTCATTGCTTAACCGCTCATTGCATAACGTCGTTATCTGCATTTTCGAATAATGATGATCAAGGTTGTCGAAATATTCGTGGTCTTTTATTGCCATGAATATCTAAGACGGCGAAGAACAAGTTGGAAAAGAAAGAAGGGGTAGTCAGATGGGAATCAAAACTACTGCTGCACCAGCGATCCCGCTTGACACATTGGGTGAGAAGAACGATCTGGGTAAACCCTGGAAGTTCACCGATGAGGATACGGGTCTGCATGTAACGCGAAGCTGTGTGTGGTCTCCGCCGGGGTGTCATCCTGTTGGGTGCGGTGTCAAGATGTATGTAGATGATGATGGAAAGCTTGTTAAGGTAGAAGGCGATGAGAATCATCCGGTCACGCAGGGGCGCCTGTGTATGCGCTGCATCGCTCTGAAAGATTACATTTACAATCCCGGGCGTGTGATCTATCCCATGAAACGCGATCGCAAATATCGTGGTCAAGATGATAAATGGGAACGTATCAGCATGGATGAGGCGCTCGATATCATCGAGGAAGAGTATTGGAAGGCTGTAAAGAAATACGGACATGAAAGCGTACTGGTTTACACAGGTACAGGTCGCAATGGTGGTGTGACTTCTGGTTCTAATGTTGCTGCGCTTACGTTCAATACACCGAACTACTGTTATACCCAATCAGGATATGCATGTTATCTTCCTCGCATGGCGGCAAGCGTGTATACTTCCGGCATTGCATACACTGAGGTGGATTATGCCGGCACATTGGAGGGTCGCTACGATGATCCTGCGTATAAGCTTCCTGAAGTTATCGTGCTGTGGGGTAAGGATCCTTTACCATCGAATCCAGACGGCCTGTTCGGGCATTCCATCATCGATATGATGAAGCGAGGATCGAAATTGATAACAGTAGATTCTCGTGTGAATTGGATCTCAACGAAGGCTGATTACCATTTGCGCTTGCGTCCTGGTACAGACACGGCGCTTGCGATGGCGATGCTGGATACCATAATCAAAGAAGAGATCTACGACAAAGAGTTCGTTGATCTGTATTGTTACGGATTCGAGGAGTTCGCAGAGCGTTGCGCCACTATGCCGCCAGAGGAGGCAGAGAAAATAACGGGTGTTCCAGCGGAAGATATTCGTGGAGCAGCTCGCCTGTATGCTAATGCAGAGCAAGCGACCATCTCATGGGGTCTTGCCATCGATCAGAAAACGAACGGTTTGCAAAACGGAGCTACAGTGGTTGCGCTCACTGCGATCACGGGCAATATCGACAAGCCAGGTGGTCAGCTTGTAGCCGGTGCAGGTACTACCGTTACAGGTGGCGAAAACGAAGATGAGGGAATGTCTGCACTCATGCGTGTTGATGACGATGAGCTGCATATGAAGATGATAGGCATGAAGGAGTATCCGGGTTATTGCGGGTTCTGCAACAATTCTCATGCCGACCTCACACTGCGAGCACTTCAAACGGATGAGCCGTATCATCTTAGCTTCGCCATGATCATGAACAGCAATTTCGGTGCCAATTCGACAGCCCAACCCAAAGATTGGCTGGAAGCAAGTGTCAAATCTCTTGATTTTGCGTTTGCTTTGGATACGGTTATGACGCCAAGCATCCAAGCTGTAGCCGATGTTTTCATTCCGTTGGCAACAACAGCGGAATCGAACACCGTTGTATCTGTAAATTATGGAGCCACCCCTGTTTATCGTGGGTTCCAGAACAAATGCATCGAAGTCGGCGAGACCATGGGAGATGCCGAATTCGCTACAGTGATGGGTCGTCGTTTGTTCCCTGAGAAGTTCGACAAGCTTGGGATCCAAACAACTGAGGATTTTCTTCGCTATGTATGGCTTGGTAAAGAAGATTTTAACGAACTGGCTCCAACGGTTATCAACCAATATGATCATGAGTACTTTAAGTACAAAACTGGCAAGATGAGAGCAGATGGGCAGAAGGGTTTTGAAACCCCGACTGGTCGCATTGAGTTGTGGTGCAATGCGTATGCGCAGTTCGGCGATGATCCGCTACCGTACTATGAAGAGCCGCATTACAGCCCTGTAAGCGACTCGGAGTATATGAAGCCTGAATACAAAGAACTTTACCCATTCGTGTTGACCACAGGCGCACGTACTTATTGTTATTTCCATTCTGAGAATCGTCATGTTCCGGTGCTGCGCGAGATAAATCCTGATCCTTTGGTTGAGATCAATCCTAAGACTGCTGCTCGGCTTGGAATTATCGATGGTCAATGGTGCCGCGTTTTCAATATGTTCGGCGAATGTTATTTGAAAGCAAAGGTCAGTCAGATCGTTGATGAGAGCACCATTCATGCTCAGCATGGTTGGTGGTTCCCTGAGTCTGATCCAAGTGCTCCTAGACTATTCGATACGCTTCGCAGTCAGATAAACAATCTGATTCCGGGATTCCATAATGGAAAAATCGGTTTCGGGGCTCCTTTCAAGAGCATGATATGCAACATCGAGCCAACAGATAAGAACTTTGACACAGACATGGAAATGATCCAAGAAAAGTTTAGGAGGATCGATTAATCATGGCTTATGGACTTTTGATCGATTACGAATACTGCACAGGCTGTCAATCTTGTGAGGTGTCATGCAAAATGGAGCATGATCTCCCGGTTGGTAAATGGGGAATTCGCGTTTACGACGATGGGCCATGGCAGATGAACGATGCAGAGAATGCTTCTGGCAAGGATTACAACTGGAATAAAGTACCTGTGCCAACCGACCTGTGCGATCTTTGCGCTGAGCGTACTGAGCGTGGTCGTGAACCGATCTGCGTGCATCATTGTTTGGCGAACGTCATGCACTATGGCACCGTTGAAGAGCTTGCTCAAATGATGGATGGAAGTATGAAGCAAGTTCTATTTGTGCCAACCCATCAATAGCGATTTCGTTTGCAAGCTAACTTTGTGCTTTAGAGGAGGATCACCGTGCGTGATGAGACGCGTTTAGGAAAATATGCATTGATCCGCTACAAAGGTGGAGCAGTGGGCGAAGAAATAGTTGATGATCATTGGGAGGGCGAACCCGAGCGCATTCGAATCGGTTATGGCGAAGTGCCAAATGGTATCGATGATGCGTTATTCGAGTTAGAGATCGGAGAACGCGGAACGCTTGTGATCCCTCCGGCAAAAGCTTATGGCGAGCATGACCCTGCAGGCGTTCAGATCAAGGCGCGCAGCGAAGTGCCTGACGGAGCGGATCTCAAGGTCGGTTCTGTATTGGGGTGGAGAAGCCCCATCACGCACGAGATCCTTCCAGTACGCGTTGTCGAGGCTTTCGATGATTATGTCAAGCTCGACTACAACCATCCTCTTGCAGGAAAGACTCTTGAGTATCAGATCGAGCTTGTGGATGTGGTTGACGAATAAACTGACGAAAGAGATCTCGTCTGATGCAATCCAAGTGGCCGGGTCTTTGTTTTGATTCGGCCATATTAATAACGAATACACTATAGGAGAGCTTATGCTTTTTAAAGGTCCTGCTGGTTTTCAGCGCATCATCTATATCATCATGAATATCGTTATCGGTATTGTGGTCAGTCTTTGTCTTATGATATGCATAATGCACGTACCTATCACTCCTGATGGATTGTTGAAGAGCGTTGTTTTGAGCTTCTTCATTGGATACACCGTGAGCGATCTTATTCCAGCAATGAGCTGGGGAAACGCATTAGTTTCTGCATTGAAGGTGAAGAATTCTTTAGTGGCGCATTTCATTTCAAGTGCCGTATTGGCGTTCTTCATGGGCACATTCATCTTGTTCTTCTGCGCTTATATCAATATATACGACATGGCTGGAATGTCGGGTGTCTTTGGTTTCTTTATTTCAGCATATGGGCTTGTGCTCTTGGCTGCCTATATTTCTATTTTGATATTTGTTCCATTAGGAGGAAAAGTTGCTACCGCTATCAGCGGCTTTGATCCTGCGAAAGGATCAGATCCAGTGGTTGAGATCTGATCGTCGATGAAGTAATAGAGGTTGCAATGTGCTATGGATGCAATGGGTGCAATAGATGCGGCAAGATGGATCGTCTGCGTAAAACCTTAGGGCGACGATTGTGTTTTGAGTGTGGTGCCGAAGCTTCTCGCACTGATAAAGTTTGCAAACGATGCGGTGCTCATTTGCGCCCACTTGCACCAAAAGCTGGTGTTTCTTCTAGTCTGGATAAAACTGCGAACACGAAGGAAAGTGAATGAATCGAGCAATATTGGAATCCTGTCCTATGGATCCAGCTTGTCTTGCTTGTTATGCCATTTCGAGCTGAAGCAATCTTTTATGCCAAAAGAAATTACTTACGATTCCAGAATGACAAAATGCGTGATTTTAGCTCCGTCCTAAACTCACAGATCTATTTCATCGTAAGTGATCCCGTATTCATCGGATAGCAATTCGAAGAATCTCTCAGGCGATAACGCAGGTATCTTGGAGCGCGAAAAACCTTCTTTATCGCGCGTGATGATGAAATCGGCCTTGATGCGCTGTGCGCTTGCGGCGATCAGATAGTCCTCCAGATCAGGCCATCCGGATGTGATCCCGTTCGAAAGATCGCTTGCAGTAGGAGCACAGGCCTTCATGAAGTCAAGGCACTTTTCCATCATGCTTCTAAGCTTATCAATAGGAAATGCATCGCGAAGGATGTATTCCGCATCGGTGAAGGATTGCGTGGAGCACCAAAGCTCGACATCGCCGAAGATGGCTGCCTCCCTTAGCAGCAGCGCTTTCGTAAAGAAAGGATCGCGCTGCGATAGATAATCGATAAGGATGTTGGTGTCAAGCAAGAGCTTCATAGGATTTCTTGAGCTTGTTTGCCAACAGATCGTCATAGGCCTTTCCGTGGAAGTAAGATTCCGGTACCTTGGCAGAGGATTCTTCCAGACTTTGCCTAAGTTCCTTTATCTGTGCTTTATTCAGTTTTCGGTGCCCGGGGATAAGGGACTTTCCCGAGTTTGGCAGAGTTTTCGTGTTGAGGAAGAACTCGTAGGCCTTATTGATCAGCTCCGTAGGTGAGGAGCCGATATTGCGCAGCTCGTTGTTTACTTGATCCCGCAATTCCGCAGGCACTCTGGCTGATACCATTGGATCCATAGTCATCTCCTGTCAGACAGTATGACAAGAATACCATAGAAGAACGCACTCGACAATAGCTGGAACATCCTAAGCACACGTTCAGAATGACAAAATGCGTGATTTTAGCTCCGTCCTAAACTCACGCGATCATCAAAAGTCTATTTCGTCGTATACCAAGCCGTACTCTTTCTCCAATAGTGCTAAGAAATCATGGGCAGACATCGCAGGAATCGGAGAGCATTCCAAAAGCTCTGCATCACGGGTTATCAGGTAATCAGCAGGAATGTGTTTCGCTGAATATGCGATCAGGTAATCTTCAATATCTTCCCAGTCAGATTCCAAAGCTGCACGAAGATCGTTGGCATAGGTTCCGCATATCAAGAAAACATCAAGAGTAGCAAGCAGAGCTTTCTTTACCGCGTTTGTATCAGCTTCTTTCTGGAGAACATAAAAAGCGTCTGCACAGGATTGCGTGCTAACCCAGATCTGTAAATCCCCGAATACCGCAGCAATGCAAAGCTTTTGGATATCTTTGTCGTAAGGCGCCCGCGGAGCTACAAGATCTATGAGTGCATTGGTATCAAGCAGGATTTTCATATTTTTCTACCCTTCTTGAGCGGGCAACCTGCTTATCGTGCGCTATGTTGTCGGGAATTGAGATGCCAAGCGTGCATTTACGAAAGACATTTGCAAGATGAGCTGTTTGCTGTTCGGTGAGCGATCGCTTCTTAGAAGAATGAGCACAGGCGGTTTTAGGTAAGGTCTTCTCTTTCAGAACGTATTCAAAGGCGGCATTCACCAGATCGCTTGTGTTAAAGCCAAGCGAAGAGAGTTGAGTGCTAGCCTGTTCGTATAAAGCATCCGGAACGCGTGCCGAGATCATTTTGCTCATATCGCCTCTTTCTGTATGACGTATGACAATTATAGCACAATGGAGAATCGAACGCTAGTAAGAAGTTCGTTTGCTGTCGAATCATCTTATTATCCACAAAATAGTATAATTCTTGTCATACTTTGTCATACTTTTTTGTTGACATCCTAATTTGCGTATGACAGACTAGGACAAGGAAAAGAATCGGCCGATTCTCTAAACAGGGGAAAATCTCGAAAGCATTCCAAATGGGGAGTAGCTTGGAGCAGCGCAAGCGGTTCAGTGTTCGGCGCTAACGGTGTCAGTGCTATGGGCATCATCACATTGGTGGTTAGGTGACGTCTCCGGTGCTGGCAGTGCTTGCATCGTCAATGGGACAGCTGCTTGTTTCCAAGCGGATTCCTTCGAGGTTTTCTCGAAGCGTTCTTTTATAAGAAGAATGGAGGAGAGAAGATGTCGGAATCTACGGTTCAAAAGTCCGCTACGGGCAAAAAGACCGGAATCACACGGCGAAGCTTCTTGAAGGCCACAGGTGCTGTAGCGGGTGCTGCGGCGTTAGCTGGAGGAACGGGGTCGTTGACTGACCTGGCCTATGCTGAAAGCGAAGGTGAATCTGGCTCTACGAGCGAAGAATATTGTTGTGCTTGCCGAAGCGGATGCAATGGAGGATGCCTTCTTAAATCCACTGTCCGCGATGGCAAGGTTGTGAACACCACATGGTATGAGCTTCCTGACAAGCGATACTCAGGGCGCGCTTGTCTGAAAGGAATCTCCCATATTCAACGTATTTATGATCCTGACAGGATCAAGTATCCCATGCGTCGCGTAGGAGAGCGAGGTTCTGGACAATGGGAGCGGATAAGTTGGGATGATGCCATAGAGGAAATCACTTCAAAGTGGAAAGAGCTTCGTGAAAAATATGGTCCCGAGGCGATCGCGTTCACTTCTCAAAGTGGAAATATGGGGCATGTGAGCGGCAGCGCTGGAGGTTGGATAATCAATTCGATGGAAGCGGCAACACTTACAACAACATCCGATATGGCTCTTATCAACTACTCTGCTAAATGTGCAGGTGTTGGGGATAATTACAATGCTAACGCTGCAGCTGATCTCTTGAATTCGAAGTGTATAGTTCTATGGGGTTACAACATCACAAACAGTTCGATTCAATCTTGGAGATTTATTTCGGAAGCTCAAGAAAATGGCGCAAAGCTTGTGGTTATCGATACCGTTTATACAGGCGCTGCATCCAAGGCAGATAAGTATATCTTTGTTCGCCCAGGTACGGATGCGGCTTTGGCGGCAGGAATGATGAACCTCGCTATAGAGACAAATAGACACGATTCCGATTTTATTAGGAATTCAACAGTTGGTCCATTTTTGGTCAACAAAATTGACGGACTTTTCTTTAAACTCAGCAACGCTATTGAGCTTGAGAACAGCGGAGTTGAAATTACGGTTAATGGGGTAGCTCCAAGTAAGGTTGTTGTTTCTAAAGAAGGATCAGATCCCAATTTGGTATGGGATGAACCCAGTGGGCAGTTGATGACCGTGGACGCAGCTGCTAAACCGGCAATCGATGGCGATTGGTCCTTCGGCAATATTTCAGTGGAAACAGCGTTTGGGTTGTTATGCAAACGAGTTGCGGAATACCCTGTAGAAAGGGTTGCAGAAATATGCGACATTTCTACAGATGATATTTTAGAGCTGACCGATCTATTCTGCGATAATCCTCCCACTCAAGTTGTTCCAGGGTTTGGAATAGATCACTATACCAATGGACACTATAGCGTTATGAGCGTTTTCACATTATGCGCTATCACTGGGAATTACGGAAAGCCCGGTGCGGGTTGTGGGATCATGATGCCTATGGCTGCATTTTATGGAAATGCAGCAATGCCAATGCTCGAGGGAAAGAAAGCCGGAACGGCCTTTTCCGTTCTTCAGTTTCCTGAGTCTTTGGAGTCGGGGTATGTTGATCCCGACCACAAAGTTCCTTGCAATGTTAAAAGCATTTATGCGATGTATGGCAATTGGCTTGCAAACTCTATGGGGCGAAAAGAAAACATAGAGAGAATTCTTAAACATATTGAGCTGCATGTATGCGCAGATTTGATTATGACCGATACGGCTCAGTATGCCGACATCGTTCTTCCTGTGGCTCATTTCTTTGAGCAAGATGATTTTGCAGGGTCTTTCTTATATGAGCCTTTCTTGTTGCTGCAAGAAAAGACGATCGAACCTTTATATGAAGCAAAAACGGATTTCGAGATATGGAAGCTTCTCGGAAAGGCTATGAATGTGGGTGAGCCCTATTGGGATATGTCGGCGCAAGACTATATGAAGAAGTTCTTCGATTCACCTGTTGCGAAGAAAAAGAATCTTTCTTATGAGAGGCTGATAGAGGAAAAGGCAATTCCGATGATGGATCCTGATTATTGTCATGCGCGAGGGGGCATCTTTCCTACGCCATCAAAACGGTTCGAATTTTATTTCGAGAAACCGGCGCCGACAAGTTCGTATGGTCAAGAATGGGACGCAAGAAAGGAGCAACTTCCGATATTGTTCGAGCCACCAATAGAGGCATGGACGGCGGATATCCCCGGTTATAGTCATAACGATTTATCTGAAAAGTATCCATTTATTTTGTTCCAAGATCACAAAAGATGGCGAACGCATACGCAATTTGGGCATGTGCCATGGCTTAGAGAGCTGGATCCGGAGCCGGTCGTATATATCAATGATAAGGATGCAAATCAGAAGGGGATCATGGATGGAGATACAGTTCGCTTGTTCAATGACCGTGGCTATGTCGTTGTGAAAGCAGTTATCCAGCCAGGAATTCGACAAGGTTGCATGAGTATTCCGAAAGGCTGGCAAAGCGGGCAGTTCATTGATGGTCATTACCAAGATCTTACAAAGAAGATAACTAGCCCTGTTTGTAATAACGCAGCATATTACGACACATTGGTTGATGTCGAGATTGTGAATTGAGGTGCATGATGACAAAGAGATATGGTATCGCCATTAATCTAAAAAAATGCATTGGTTGTCATACATGCGCGGTAGCTTGTAAGTCAGCAAACAACATTCCAGAGGGAATATGGTGGAATAGGATTCTTACTGATGGCGGCGGAAACATTGACACCGCGCGAGGGGAATATCCAAATCTCAAAATGAATTATTATCCCGTAGCTTGTCAACATTGTGAAAATCCTGCATGTGTGAAGGTATGTCCGGTTGGGGCTACTTACAAGGACCCAGAGACTGGCGTGGTTCGTCAGGACTACGACAAGTGCATTGGTTGTCGTATGTGCATGAGCGCTTGCCCCTATACAGGAGTTCGCTCGTTCAACTGGGAAGAGCCGAAGTATGCTTTGGATTTCGCAACAGGCGATGCGGACGCGCCTAAGCATCAGAAGCATGTAGTGGAGAAATGCACGTTTTGCTATCAGCGAACGAGCAAGGGTGAAACGCCTGCTTGTGTGGAACTTTGTCCCTCAAAAGCTCGTTTCTGGGGCGATCTGGATGACCCGAATTCCGAGGTGTCGCAGCTCATCAAGAAGCGTTCTTACAAGCAGCTTCTTCCCGATGAGGGCACCAAACCATCAGTGTATTACTTGGACTAGGCGGCAAAGAGCTACGCAATGTCATTCTGAGCGAGCGCAAGCGAAGTGAAGAATCCTTTTGTATCGCATGACAAAAAGATCCTTCTACTTCGGTCGCAAGCGACCTTCGCTCAGGATGACAAGAGAGAGTCGCTATCCGTCATTCAGAGCCCGAAGGGCGAAGAATCTCGATGTCGGTCAGGAGTAGCGGCAACAAGCGTTTTTCGTCTCCCGATAGACCATATGCAGTTGGAGATCCTTCGACTTCGCTCAGGATGACAGATAGGCGCACAAAGCAAGTAAAAAAGCAGATATGAATATCTGCGCTACGAAAACCAGTTTCACTCTATCAAAAGAAAAGGAGGTCAAGATGACTGATACAACTTCAGCAGCAGTGGCTTCTAATACGGCGGTCGGCTCGGCTGATACGCAAGACAAGAAGGAATCGAAAGAGTCAAAAGCGCTGTTTTCGCGCAAAGGGCTAAACATCGGCATCATCGTTTGTGGGGTGCTAGTTATTGCAGGCATCGTGCTTTGGGCAGTGCAGCTCACAGGCGGCATGGTGCAAACAGGCATGCGCAATCTGGATTCATGGGGCTTGTACATCACGTTCTTCATGTTCTTCGTGGGGCTTAGTGCAGGTGGTTTGATCATAAGCTCTGTTCCAAAGGCTTTTGGCATCAAGGGCTTCGGTGGCATTTCTAAGGTGGCTGTGATGACATCTATCGCGTGCACGGTGGCAGCCATCGGATTTGTGGTTGTGGATCTGGGACAACCTGCGCGCCTTTGGGAGCTATTCGCCTTCTCGAATCTGGGTTCACCTTTGATGTGGGACATCATCGTACTTGGAACATACC
>CAYXZC010000009.1:0-45679 GCA_964469815.1 uncultured Eggerthellaceae bacterium
AAAAGAGCGATGTTCCATTCGTTATCGCCTACATAAAGGTCGCTCAAGATCTGCTCGAGCATGCTCTTCGTCTGTCCGTAAGGATTCGTCGCGTTCAGCTTCGGTGAATCCTCTGTCATAGGAACCGTTTCGGCATCACCATATACAGTGGCGCTTGAAGAGAAGACGATATTCTTCACATCGTGCTCTCGCGCTACGTCGGTCAGTACGAGCGTTCCGGCTATGTTGTTCCAGTAATACTCCCATGGCTTTTCAACGGATTCTCCGACCGCTTTGAAGCCGGCGAAATGGATGATCGCATCTATATCGTAGGTGCTGAAGATCGCCTCGAGGATATCTCTGTCAAGGATGGATGCCTCGACGAAGGCAAGGGCAGGAACGAACACACCCTTCATATCGGCACTCTCGTCCTCTTTTCTCGTGAACTCTTCGATCTGAAGGTTGAAGCCATCAACGGTGATGCTTCGCTCGCCGCTTGCCCTAAGATCGCAGATCCGCGCTACGCGCTTTACCGCTTCAGGGCTAGAGTTGCTAAGATCGTCCACTATGACAACATTGAAGCCGGCATCGAGCAGCTCGACCACAGTGTGGCTGCCGATGAACCCGGCACCTCCTGTGACTAATATGGTCAGATCCTTAGCATCCTTGGCAAGGCTTTTGTTGGACATCTTATCTCTCCTCTTCTTCGATCTTCTTCTTGTTGTCGACTTCAACAGCTATCTTATCCACTCGCAGTCTATCCATCGCTATCACGGTGAAGAGCACATGCACATCTTTGACAGCGTCTGAGTGCTCTATCTCGATGGTCTCCCCTTCGTCGGGGATCTTATCCATCAACATCAACAGGTATCCGCCGGCTGTTTCCACCTGATCTGCACCCTCCGGCATGAAGCCTATGACCTCATCCAGCTCATCGATGGGAATGCTTCCATCAACGACGAATGTGCCATCGGGAAGCTTCACCACTTCATCATCGGCATCATGGCGGTACTCGTCATCTATTCGACCGACGATCTGCTCCATGACATCGGCAAGTGTGACGATACCTGCTGTGCCGCCGTGCTCATCCACCACAAGGCAGATCTCTGTGCGCTCTTCCTGGAGGGTATCGATGAGACGCGCGATAGGAGTGGTTTCAGGAACGGGAGGAAGTTCGCGTATGTTCCATTCATCCATGGGCGTGTCCATCGGTTTTCCGTACAGATCCTTGATATGGATGAAGCCGAGGATGTGATCGCGGTTGCCGCGGCAGATGGGGTAGCGGCTGTACCGATGCTGGCGCATGATGTCGAGATTCTCTTCAAGAGGGTCTTCGATATCTAGGAAGATGACGTCTGTCCTGGGCGTCATGATGGCCTCGGCATCCTTATCGCCAAGATCCAGCACGTTGTCGACGAACTCGTTTTGATCCGGATCGATGAGGCCGCTTTCAGTGGATTCATCGACCAGGAGCTTGATCTCATCACCTGTGTAGACCTCGTGCTCGTTGGCAGGATCATGACCCAGCAGCCTTACGGCGCCATTGGTTATGGTGTTGAAGAGCCACATGATGGGGTATGTGATCTTGTAGAACCAAAGCAGAGGAGTGGCTGTCCTGAGCGCATATCTTTCAGTAGAGAAGATGGCGAGCGATTTCGGGATGAGCTCGCCTACCACGACATGAAGCGTTGTCATGATGAAGTAACCTATTGCCACGGCACAGATGGCGATAACAGCCTCAGGTGCGCCGAACAATTCGAACAGAGGGCGAATGAGCTCGGCGAATACCGGTTCACCCAACCATCCCAAGGCCAATGATGCGAGCGTGATCCCCAATTGACAGGCGGAAAGGTAGGCGTTCACGTTGTTCGCTATCTTAAGGGCGTTCTTTGCTCCGCGTTCTCCCTTCGAGAGCGATATCTCGAGTTGCGAGCGCCGAACCCTTACGAGCGCGAATTCCGCAATGACGAAGAACGCATTCATCAATAGGAAGAAAACCACCAGCACAAGGCTCAAGACGATATAACCCGCTTCAGACATTTTGATCCATCCTCAATCGATCCGCTTCGTGTCCATTCGAAACGATATCCGTTGTTCCTCGATCTTCGATCCGTTCAATGCTTTATATAAGTGTAATGGAGTTGTTCGGGCATTCCGGATTTTGCTTCCATTTACTACCGAAATGTATACGTTTCGGGTGAATGGACGGAGATAGCCCGGTTGAGCGGACTTAGCGCGGTCCTACAGATGTTCTCTTCTTGATGGTTTGTCTTCGGGAACCTTGAACAGATCGGCTATCGAAACATCCAAGGCTGCTGCAATCTTGCGAAGGGTCGATAACTTTGGATCCACATTCAGCGTTTCTATGCAATGTATTGTCTGCCTGCTCACGCCGGCCATCTGAGCCAGCCTTTGGGTATCCAGACCCTGCGATGTTCTCAGGCGTTCGACATTCGTGCTCAGGATGACGCGATCCTCATGCATGAAGACCGCATGAGGAGGTTTCGCATCGTGTGATGTCGATCGATTCATTTTGTTCTTTGAGTCAGTCATATATTGAGCGTAAACGCAAAGAATGCTTGTCGTGTTAAGTGCACTTAACACGGTGCTCATAAAATGGCCGTAAAACACTATTCTTCTTAGAAAATTGTCATGTTCGACTTGAAGGATGACGATAGGTATTAGACTATATCCAATAAGGAGGAAATCCTATATCATTGTTTGCAATGCATGAAGGAACCAATAAGAAACCAATGCATGAAGGAACGAAAGAGGCGCACATGCTGTTTGAGAGAATCGCGATACTTGATGAGGATCTTGACTATAAAGAAGATCAGTGGGTCGGCACGATCGGCAACACCATCGACTACATCGGCAGCGAGAAGCCGCAGAATGCAGATGAATATGGACGCGTCTACGACGGTTCGGGAAAGCTCCTCATGTCGGCGCTCTACAATGCGCACGCCCATGCGCCCATGACCCTTCTTCGCGGATTCGCCGAGAACCTTCCGTTGGATAGGTGGCTCAACGAGAAGTGCTGGCCTTTCGAGGCGAAGATGACTCCGGAGGACAACTATTGGGCGACCCTTCTGGCTTGCGCAGAGATGTCTCGTTATGGCGTTGTGAGCTTCTCCGATATGTACTATGCAACGCCTGAACGCGCCCAGGCTGTTGAGGAGACCGGCCTGAAGGCGAATCTATGCGAGGGCCTGTTGGCGTTCGAGCCCAAGCCATATGCGGAATACCCGATCTGCGCCCAGAATGAAGAGTACGTGCGTCGCTTCCATAACTCTGCGAATGGGCGCATCAAGATGGATTACAACATCCATGCCGAATACACTTCGAATCCTGTGGTCTGCAAGGACATCGCGCAGATAGTGGCCGAAAAAGGGCTTCGCCTTCACCTTCATTTGAGCGAGACCGAAAAAGAGGTCGCGGAATGCCGTGATCGCCATGATGGAATGTCGCCTGTTGAGTATTTCGAATCCATCGGCGTGCTGGATGTTCCCGTTACCGCAGCTCATTGCGTTTGGGTGGATGATCACGATCTTGACATCCTTCAGGCTCACGATGTGTTCGTGGCCAACAATCCTGTGTCGAACATGAAGCTTGGAAGCGGTTTCGCTCCGATAGCGAAGATGCTCGATCGAGGCATGAACGTATGCGTGGGATCGGACGGGATGGCATCCAACAACAACCACAACCTTTTCAGCGATTTGTACGTGATGGGTCTCATATACAAGGGATACACGCTCGATCCGGCCGTGGTCGACCCGAAGCAGATACTTCGCGCCGCTACGCGCATGGGTGCGCTCTCGCAAGGACGCGATGATTGCGGTGCGCTGAAAGAGGGGAACAGGGCAGACCTTTGCGTTTTCGATATCACAGGCCCGCAGTGGACACCGATGACATCTCCCATCTATAACGTGGTGTTTGCAGGAGATGGCTCGGATGTGGTTCTTACGATGTGCGATGGCGAAGTGGTCTACGAGAACGGAGACTGGCCTACGCTCGATCTTGAGCAGGTAAAAGCCGAAGTGAGCGGGCGTGCGAGAAGGATCATCTCCGAGCTATAAGGTTCAGATGGCCTTAAACGGCCATCTGAATGAATTGACGCTTCATGTAGAAACCACGCCGGAAAAACGCTAAACTTGAAACCATCGTAAAAGCGGAAGACCCGGCATGTTCGCCCGGCATATTGCCGCGGTACAAAAAGCTGGTCTTCCCGACCGGAAAGATGGTGATCTAGCATGGCAGCACCTGCTACAGAGCACGAAAGGAACATCGTACTTGTCGGACAAGATGGAGCAGGGAAGACATCACTTGCTGAAGCCATGCTTTACGTTTCTGGAAAGACTCCGCGCATGGGAACCACCCACGATGGCAAATCCTATCTCGACTACGATTCCGAAGAGATAAAACGCAAGTTCACCATCAATACCTCAGTAGCGCCCATCCCTTACAAGGATTACAAGATCAACGTGCTGGACACATCGGGTCATCCCGATTTCATCGGCGACACGCTTTCCAGCATGCAGGCAGCAGAGATGGCGCTTTTCGTGGTGGATGCTGTGGCAGGACCTCAGGTGATGACCACGCGTCTTTGGCGTGAGGCCGAGGATATGCGCCTTTCGCGCGCGGTCTATATCAACCACATCGACCGCGAGAATGCGAATTTCGATACCGCTATGGCATCGCTTCATGCGCGTTTCGGAACCCGTTTGGGTGCGGTCACCATCCCTATGGGTGTTGACAAGGATTTCCATGGCGTCATCGATGTGATCCGCATGAAGGCTCATTATCACAACTCCACCGGCACGGAAGAGACCATTGAGGACATTCCGGAAGAGTACATGGAAACCGCGATGGCGGCTCGCGACAAGCTTTGCGATCTTGTGGCTGAGGCCGATGACGAGCTGATGATGAAGTACCTTGACGGCGAGGAGCAGCTTACCCAAGAGGAGCTCGAATCGCTCTTGGACAAGGCCATCGCGCAGGAGCTCATCATCCCCGTGTTCGTGGGCTCGACCATAATCATGCAAGGCGTGCTGAATCTGATGGAAGATATCGCCACCTACTTTCCGCATCCGAGGAGCCATGGCCGTTTCCGTCAGATGTCGGATGGCGTCACCATCCCGATCGACGAGACGAAACGTCCTTCTGCATTCGTGTTCAAAACAGCGTCCGATCCATTCGTTGGCCGCTTGAGCTACGTGAAGGTTCTTTCAGGATACTTGGAGCCTGGACTCGAGCTGATCAATTCGCGTACGGGAAAGAAGGAGCGCTTGGGCAAGATCCAGGTCATGATGGGCAAAGAGCCGGTGGATGTGAAGAGCGCGAAGGCGGGCGACATCGTCGTCATCCCGAAGCTTACCGAGACCCGTTCGGGCGATACGCTCTCGGTCGAGGGCAATATTGCCATCGAGCCGCTCAAGCTTCCCGAACCGCTCTATCCTGTGGCCATCGAGGTGGCGAACAAGAACGACGAGGACAAGCTGGGAACCTTCCTGGCTCGCATAGCTGAGGCCGATCCCACGGTTCGCCTCGTTCGTGACGATCAGACCCATCAGACGCTCCTCTATGCCATGGGCGATACGCAAGTTGATATGATCCTTTCACGTTTGAAGGAGCAGACAGGCGTGGAGGCACGTCTTGTGGATGTGAAAATCCCATATCGTGAGACCATTCGCAAGACCGCCGAGGCGCAGGGTCGCCATAAGAAGCAAACGGGCGGTGCCGGTCAGTTCGGCGATTGCTGGTTGCGCTTGGAGCCTTTCCCGGGCGGTGGCTATGAGTTCATAGACGAGATCAAAGGCGGCGTTATCCCCAACGGACTCATTCCTGCGGTTGACAAGGGCGTGCAGGAGGCTATGGCTGAAGGATATCTGGCCGGTTTCCCGATGGTCGATATCAAATGCGCCGTGTTCGATGGTTCGTATCATCCGGTGGATTCCAACGAGATGGCTTTCAAGCAGGCAGCCCGCATAGGATTCCGTGCGGCATGCGAGAAGGCCAACCCGGTCATCCTTGAGCCGATGGCAACCATGGATATTACCATCGAAGAGGAGTACGCCGGTGCCATCATGGGAAATATCACCACGCGTCGTGGCCGCATCATCGGAACCGATGCAGGCGAGGCGGGCGAGACCATCATCAAAGTTCGCGTGCCTTATGCCGAAGTCATCGACTACACGAAGGATCTTCGTTCGCTCACACGCGGTTCAGGTTCATACACCATCGAGATCGATGGCTACGAGGAAGCACCGCACGATGTAACGAAAAAGCTCATCGCCGACTATGAGGCGGCTCGCGCAGCTGGAAACTAACTGCTTTAACGTATAATGATGGGCATGTCCATTGGGGGATGGGCATGCCCATTTTTTATGCCTTGAGAACGCGCGCTTTGTAGAAGTGCGTCCAAAAGGCTGGGCTGCAACAGGCAGCCTGTTTGTTCACGTGAATGAAGGGGGTTTCATGAGCAAAGGAAAGACGGTTATCTATAGCTTTTTCGTCGGAGGCCTATTCGCGCTCATAGCGCAGGCGATCTTGTCGTTTTGGCAGTTTGCGCTCACCGGCACGCCGATGGAGTTCTTCACAGGTGGTGCAACGCTTGTTTCCATGGGTGTCATCGGATGCGTGCTCGGTGGTTTGGCGATCTATCAGTATGTTGAGGAGTGGGCTACATTCGGCGCGCTGCTGCCGTTCTCCGGTTTCGCCATGGCTGTAGGGATGAAAGCTGTAGGTCCTTGGACAACGAAGAACGAATCCATGGGCAAATGCATTTGGAACTGCGTTTGGTTCGTTGTCTGGTTCAACGTTTTGTTCATGGCCATATGCGTTGCCATCGGCTATGTCTGCGGGATGATGGGTGTGCAACCCGGTCAGAATCTCGGAGTTGCGAAGACCGAGGGCGGGATGCTCTTCTTCAACGCTTTTTGGGTTGGTGGGTTGCTCGCTGCTTTCTTCCAGATCCTGTTCATCATCTGCAAGTCGATCACTCCTAAGACCACGCCTCTCTACATCCTGATGACAGCGTGGATGGTTGGCGCTATCCTTGCTCCTTTCGGCGTGTCAGGTGCGCTTGCGAATTTCGCCGGTCAAGGTTTCTCGGTCATGATCACGGTTGGCGGATATAATACCTACAACATCGGGATGGATCTTTTCCTCGGTGGCGAGCATGCTATGGCAGGCCTTGTGCATCTAGGGTCGTTCGCATTGGCTGTATGCGGTCTTGCTCTTACGGCTCTGTTCACGTTCTGGATCTACAACTGGGTCTATGGGCGCAAGCCGATACATCAGGTGCACATTGAGAAGGCACAGGCATCGCTTGACGGGCTTACCAAGAAGTTCCCGCCGTCCGATAACATCGAAGGCTTCGATTACGATGTCGAGCCGGAAGAGGTTTCGAAGGCATAGAGCCTTCGTGTGATTCGTGGGGCGGTTTGAGCCACCCCACGAATCAACTTGTGAGCACACGTGTAGTGGGCGATCCATTCGACTTCGTTCGCATTCGCCCTCTACTTTCTTTATCTATGGGCATCAATAGGCTAAACTTCTCTAATACGATTTTCTTGCCAGCGCGAAAGAGGGCGCACTTGGCATCTATTGAGGAGCATCCATGGCCAGTAATAAGAAGAGACAACGCATCGAGAACGAGATCGCGCAGCTTGAGATAAAGAAGCGCAATGGTCTTATGCGCGGCATCGCTGCATTTGTCGGCATGGTGGTCATCATCGTGGTGAAAACGAGCCTTACGACTGCAGGCTATGAATGGGCGAACACCCAGTGGGTCAACCTCGGCATGTTCGTGCTTGCGCTGGTGGCCGCAGGCGTTGCCGGAATCGGAATGCGTGATTGGCAGCGTGCGCGCAACGCCATCAAAGCGCGCGAACAGCAGCTGCGGTAGTTCGTTTCTAAGATCCGGTTCAGAGGTAGAGCTTTGGCAGAAGGGGCACTTACAGAGGAGGATCCATCCAATAAGCCGTCCAGCGAGGCGGTCGAGCGCGTGCAGCGAATGGGCAGCGCTTCCATCCCCCGTCTGATAGCTGAATTCACCATCCCGTCCGTTGTCGGCATGGTGGTCAACGGATCCTACAACATAATCGATTCGATGTTCCTGGGTCACGCGGTAGGAGAGATCGGTCTTTCTGCCGTAACGGTGGCCAATCCCATAATGATCGTGTTCATGGCCGTAGCCATGCTCGTGGGCAATGGCGGCAACGCGCTTGCAGCTCTTCGCTTGGGCGAGGGAAAACGCGATGCAGCTGAACGTGCCCTTGGCAATGTCGTGCTTTTGAGCGTGGTGCTCTGGTTGGTTGTTGCCATCGCGGCTGCCAATCCTGCGCTCATGAACATGCTGCTCACAGCATCGAGCGCCACCGATGAAGTGCGACCATATGCGCACACTTTCATCCAGATCCTTTGCTTCGGCTTCGTCTTGCAAAGCATCGGCATGGGCGTGAACAACTTCATCCGAACATGCGGTGCGCCGAACATGGCGCTTGGAACCATGGTGGTCGGACTTGTGGTGGCTACGGTCTTCAACTATTGGTTCGTAATCGTGAATGGCTGGGGAGTGGCCGGAAGTGCTTACGCTACCTTGGTCGGGCAGGCTTGTTCGGCGGCCACAGTGCTTTGGTACTTCATCTTCAAGAAGAACGTGCCGCTTAAGCTGCGCCTTTCTTGCATCTTGCCGAAGGCGAAAGTGGTTGGGATCATTTTGGCCTATGGGTTTCCGAGCTTTGCTGTGCAGGCCGGGATGGCTGTGGTGAACTTCGTGCTGAACTACCAGCTGGCCAAATACGGCGCGATGAGCAGCATCGGTACGGTGAACGCGCTCGCATCTATCGGTGTCATCAACAGGATCGGCATGTTCACTGTAATGCCATTGATAGGGATGGCGATCGCGATCCAGCCGCTTTTGGGTTACAACTACGGCGCGAAGAAGATCGATCGCGTGAAGAAGACATTGTGGCTTGGGATAGCTATCGCGACGGTGATCGCTGTCATCGAATGGATCGTTATCATGGTGTTTCCCGAGGCGATCGCGAATGCATTCGGTATCCGCAACGAGGAACTTGTAGCGTTCACGGTGTTCGCGATGAAGGTGCAGTTCTTAGCGCTGCCATTCATCGGGTTCCAGATCGTGGGCGCGAACTACTTCCAAGCTACCGGGCAACCGGCGAAATCGATCTTCCTTACGCTTACGCGCCAGATCCTATTCTTGGTACCGCTGCTGTTCATCCTGCCTCATGTGCTTCCTGCGATCGCGCCGAACTTCGATGGTCTGGATGCGCTATACTTTGCAGCTCCCATATCGGATTTCATGGCGATATTCACGGTCGCTCTGTTCGTCGCATGGGAGATGAGGCGCCTGCGTTTCCTGTCAAAGGGACGGGGATAATGACATTGCCGTGTCAAAGGGACGGGGATAATGACATGATGACAGAAACATCGAGAGGCTCTTCGTAGCGCAGATCTTCAGATCTGCTTATGGATGTCAGAATATGATGTCAGAGAATGGAGACGCATCGATGTCATCCTGAGCGTAGCGTTAAAAGCGCGAAGTCGAAGGATCCTTTTGTGATGCTTCGCAACGTAGTATGAAGAAGAAAGAGGTTGGTATTATGGACTATTCTGCGAATTTGAGAATCGCGCCAAGCGCGCGCATTGCTGAGAATGCCGTTGTGGTGGGTGATGTAGAGCTTGGCGAGGACGTTACGGTGTTGTTCAACGCAACATTGCGTGGGGATATCGGCGGCAAGATCATCGTTGGTGATCGCACGAACATCCAAGAGCTGGCGTGCGTTCATGTTCCAATGGATGATGATACGATCATCGGAAGCGATGTGTCTGTGGGACACGGTGCCATCCTTCACGGCTGCACCATCGGCGACGGAACGCTTGTGGGGATGGGCGCAATCGTGCTTGATGGAGCACGCGTGGGAAAGAACTGCCTGATCGGAGCGGGTGCGCTCGTGACTGGTACGGCAAATATCCCCGATGGGATGCTTGTGATCGGATCGCCCGCGAAGGCGGTGCGCGAACTCACCGAAGACGAGATCGCCGATCTTGCCGTGAATGTGCGCGAGTACATCGCGATCGGCAAGGATCTCGAAGCGCAGGGGTTGCTATAAGCCAGAGAGACCGTTTTTAGTATGATTCAAATTTGGAAAAGATGGGGACATTTCTGTTGACTCACTAGAAACGATCCCTCTGACTTGCTGATCTGCTATTCATTTTGCCTTGCTTGATGAAGTGAGGCATACAACTCTGGTTCTATTTCGCGCATGTGTTTACCGCATCCCAATCTCAGTTAGAAAGCGCCCCGCGCTCAAGCGCGAGGCGCATGGGATCCACGCATGAGTAAGTACGAATTGTGGTGTTCCTTCCTTCTTCAGAAATATCGTTGGAAGACTTGACTCGGTGAGGTTTATTGCAAAAGTCAGTGTATTTTGATTTATTCTTAATTGTCTCGCCGTTTCTCCCAGCAATCAATGCACATAACTTCTCCGTTTTCTTCGGTGATGAACGTATCGAGATATTCATGTCCGCATTTTGGGCATGTGTAGAAAACGTTATCACCAGAATCTTCGTATGTATGTTGCTCAAGCGCGTCAAAATCTATGCCTTCTTCTTTCATGATTCATCTCTCCTTTTCAAATAATTCAATATAGTAGTTTTAAACTGCTTTTAATGGACGAAACATGAACCTTTGCTCATTCAAAGATGAAATAGAATTAATGTTACGATTCTTTGTTATTGGACTATTTATTACATTTCGATCTAGCAAAAATCATGAAACAGCTATTCGTTGATCTCAAGGATTTCAAAATCAATATTATCGTCATCGGACAAAGGATAATCACCAGGATTGGACATATTTAAAATCTCGTTGCCTTGATAATAACAGCTGCAGCCATACTCTCCGGCTTCCTGGGCTTCTTCTTCGGTGTCAAAAAGCTCGTCTTCAAATTCCTCTTCCCCATTTGAGTAAACATATTTCACTTGGTATTTTGTCATGTTCTTCCTTTCCCTAGAATTGATTCGGTGTTAGTTCGCAGCGTAATGTGTATTTCAAAAAATTTGTGATTGGGTATTTGTCGATTTTTGAAAGTATCGACTCAACAGTTTCACCGCGTTTGATGAATGAAAAGGAATACGTCTTCTGCTCATTGTGTTTGGAGCAAGGCGAAGTGAAAGGCTTTGCGCCAAACAGTAAAATTTAAACGCGAATCAAAGCGTATAGCGATACCACCCCTAATGCGTCCAATTGCTCAGCAACTTCATCTTCGACATAGTTGCTGTAGAAATCATCTATATCTCCATTTCCCTCATCTGGATCTATTAGCGCTTCGTCCGGTGAGTAATAATTTGCTCTATATCCACCGTCCTCATCATTCCACTCCAAGTCTACCTCCATGGTAGCTGTGCCAATCATTTCTTCACCGTGCCGTTCGTTCTGGATAATGTACTCAAACGGAATCGAAAAATGATACGTGTCATTTTCGTGGTACTGCTCCATATCGTCGTTATCCCACATGGATTTCTCCTCTCGCTTTGGTATTCAGAAACTCTTTTATGCATTTTTATTCTTTATAGTTTGATATCTTTTCTAGCTCTCTTCTATCGACCATATATGGGTTATTGTCATCTCCAGCAACATTGATCAAAGCCATCTCGTTGTCAGCATAGAGGACGGAAAATCTGTCGTTTTTCTTAAGTGTCAGCCCATTGCTTATCTTGTAATCTGAGTGACAGCGATATAAACATTTCTGTTTTTGCAGCTTTTTTGAACCATTGGGAATACCGAGCTTGTTTTTAATGCTATATCCAAAGTGCTCGATTTTCCTCCTAGATCTATAAGCAAGAATGCCGCCACCAGCTCCACTTATAAGCGCAATGATTCCGCCAAGTTTTATAGGACCGCCGACTGTTTTAGCCAGTGTTGTCATAATCTGATAAGCTCCAAGATTTCCAACCATCATATTCATCTACCGTCCAAATACGGAATCCATAATGTTCAAAATATCGCGTGCGCCTGTATGACTAATATCCACACTATCGGAGTATCCATCGTCATCGTGGCACTCGTAATGTTCATCAATGATGTAGCAATCGTCATCTGCTCTGATTTTATAAGTAGAACTTTACTCTCGTTCTTACTTACCATTAGAACACCAACCAGTATGTCTGCTATTTCTGGTCTCGCTAAAACCATTCCACTCATCAAAGTCAGAGCAATACCCTGCAAGCTTCACGGCTTCATCATCTTTCAGACGAACGCCTGAAAGGTCAATGAATCCACCAATAAAATCGCGCATTGCTGTCTTTTCTTTTCGTTCCATCTTCTACTCCTTTTCCAGAACATTTGATATGCCTGAAATCCAGATTGACAACGGGGGCGAAGAATGAAAGAGAAAGGATATTGTGAAAGAAGTTATCGCTCTCGTGTCCTTCGGATTTCAACAACGAAATTCTATGAAACATAGAGTTGACTAAATATCGACGTGTAATCACATGTTTCCACTAGAACCGTTAGTGCCGCTAACGGTTTATCATTGCACTTCAGTATGGTTATTGAATTTGTCAGATTTAAAATCAACCAATCAACTTGGTAGGAGATGAGATTCATATGGCACGCAATAAACCGAAATTCCCTGATAATATCTATCGAATTTGTCGCCTTCGTGGTGGTTTTTCAAGTCAAAAGAATGCTTCAATAGCTTTTGATCTTGTAGAACAAAAATCTACAAAGGTTGCGACAAGTGAAGGATCGCTTAAAGATTACGAGCGCGATGTTCAGGTTCCAAATCCTGAGACAGTGTCGCTTATGGCAGATACATACGAGACGCCTGAATTGCTTTGGATGCATTGTGCTAAAAATTGTCCGGTAGGGCAAAAAATAATAAAAACTGATGGAGACATTGGTGAAGATGATATTTTTCATACATATTTCGAATTAGCTGGATCTTTTGATAAAGTCACAGAAATGGAACGACAGCTCCATGCGATTATTGATGACAGAACTCTCGAAATAAGCGAAATTTCGAAGCTTCAAGAGATATTGAAAGTGATGGATCGAATTACGGAAAATGCTCGTGATTTACGTATTTGGGCAAAGAAGCAAGGAATAGATCTTGATGAAACTTCGCAAGAATTATGCTAAAGGGTTGGCGTGCGTTAGCTCTCTAGCTGCTCCCTGCGCTAATTCCGAGAATCTCTTTTTCAAGATGTCGTGTTTCAATGTTATGCTTTTCTTTTTGAAGTGAATGGTCACGCTTTTTGTCTCGCCAGCAAAGCGCTTAGTCGGCGAGTAGACATGTAAATGGCATGTCAAAAAGACGGGGATAATGGTGTAAAACCTAATAATTAAAGATTTCTTAAGTGCTTTTTCGCAGCTGGTTGAATGATGTCTTTCCAAATGCATAACGCGAGCAAGACACGTTGATGGCGTCACAGCTATATGCGTTTTGCTTTTGGATTGCGCCTTTCGTTGTTATCGTTTAGCATGGGGAACGAGCCTGAGTGTTGAATTCTGAGTGTTGAAGCATTAACTCGTAAATATTCGATTGAGTTACTTACATTGTTAGCCCTGTGTGCTTATGAAAAATATTAGGTAGTGCAAAACCAACACATAGAATCGTCCCCTGTGTTGCCCTGCCATTATCCCCGTCCCCTTGACGCCTTTGACATAAAAGTCTTTGGCATAATCGTATTATTTATACCTATATTCTTTTTGAAGAGTCAGTGATAACATTTTCCACGGAGAGCGCTTCTGCAGGAATAGAAATTGATTCACGAGCTTCGTCAAACTTTGCTCTCATCCCTTCGTTTCTGTATGTAAGTTTGCGTATAGTGATGTCGTCCATTTTTTGATTGGCGCGATTAGAGTATTTTTGAATCATTTCGAGATCTTCTTTGATATTGTTTAGCTTTTTAATCATGCCTTCAATTTCTTTGATAGCAAAGTTGCATTTGTTTTGAGTATTATCATTATTCTTTATCGATTCTCCCTTTAGTTTCGTTAACTTCTCTTCAAATTTAGTAACATCTGGCTGACTTTGAAGGACGGCATTTAGTCTCCTGCGAGATTCAATGGAATTTAAAGCCGCATTCCTAAGAAGAGATATTATTGGGATGAAAAACTGTGGGCGAACCACATACATCTTAGGGTAGAGATGGGAAACATCCACTATACCACCATTATAATAATCGCTATTTGGTTCCAACATGGATACTAGAACTGCGTATTCGCACTTCTTCTTGTTTCTGTCTTTGTCCAACTTCTTAAAATGGCTTTCGTTAGTGCGGGTATTGACGGAGCTATCAGATTCTGTTTTCATTTCGAACATAATGGAGATAAATTCAACGCCGTCTTCATCGTATTCTCGATAAATATAATCACCTTTTGTACCATCGATTGCTTCGTTGTCTTTACTGAATTGAGCGTTGCGGAATGCCATATGCCTAATCTGATTAAATGCTATTTCGCAATGTTGTTCAAGGCTTTCGCCCAGCAATTTAATAGAGAGCTTTGACTTCATATCACGGGCGGCTTCTAGGCGCATCTCTAGCTCTTCGATTTGTAGGTTTTTGCTTTTTTCGAGTTCATTTATCCTGACCTTATACTCATTTTCCATACCATCTATTTTGTCTTGTTGTTCGATAAGTTGCTTATCGAATACAAGTTTTTGTTCGCGCTGAGCAGCAAGAGCACTGTCGCGTTCTTTTTCTATGGTTTGTCGCTCTTTAATTGCTTGAATATTCATATTATTTTGATGGGATTCCAATTCATGGATTCTGGCTCGAGCATCTTCAAGCATTTGAAGCGTCTCTGCTCCATTTTCACTTGGCTTATCGACCGTCAATAAAACTTGTGAATTTAAAGCTTTTCGAATCAAAAAAGGAATGATTAGAATAATTAAAACTACAAGAATTGCGATTGCAACGAGTAATACTATTGTTTCATTATTCATAGTTTGCTCCAAATAGAAATTAAACAAATCATGAAACAAATATATCAAAAAGATGCGTCTCCACAGTCTTTTCAATCGCATCTCTGCCATATCGCTAAATCGGACTAAGCGTGTTAGGGGGACGGGGGATAATGGCATTGATATCTTTCATGATATCCGCGAACTATTCATAACGGGGACGATTTAGACGTCATTAAACGCTCAACCGAGCATTTCACTTAAGTCGGGTGCTTTACTTTTTTAGCCATAATCTTAGAATCAGATTATGGGATTATGGCGTAAGAAAAAGGGCAAAACTTCCAAGGATGAAGCAATCGAATCGCAGTTGCTGTTTAGCGAACTGGCAAATTATATTCAAGATGTATACATCGGCTCCCATGGGGTGGAAAGTTTTGAAGCTGCTTCGGTTGAGTTCGGCGCTTCTGATCTATTGCTCGATGTATATAGCGAAGAAGATAGATGCTTCACAGCCGATTTGGGATTCGAAAGCTATGCAGCCGCATGCCCCCAAAGCCTTGCAGATCGACTTGCAGATCTTGACGAGTCATTTGCCCAGACGGTGCTACATCTGATCGATGAACGCGGTCTTAGCGATGTCGAGGTCTATAAGCGTGCGAATATGAGCCGCCAGCTTTTCGCGAAAATCCGTAAGGACGACAACTACAGACCCACGAAGAAAACAGCTTGTGCGCTTGCTTTTGCGCTCGAACTGGATCACGAAGATGCTCTAACGCTCTTGTCGCGAGCGGGTTTCACGCTTTCGCATAGCTCTAAATTCGATGTCATAGTTGAGTTCTTCCTGATACATGGAGTCAATGATATCTTTCAAATAAACGAAGCCCTCTTTGCATACGATCAACCGCTTTTAGGGTAAATGCACAAGGATGGATCGATGGCGCTTTTGGGTCGGCCCTATCTTTCTCCAAATGCTATTTTATGGCGATGCTAGATACGCTATCCCGCAATGTCGCTTGACGGTTTACCTGCTGATTCCCATGTTTGAATAAAGTCATTTCTGTCATGAAATACTGAAGAGATAGGAATGCATCATGAAAGACTACACAGAGATCGTTTTCATCCTCGACCGCAGCGGTTCTATGTCAGGGCTTGAAGCGGATACCATCGGCGGCTTCAACTCGATGCTTGCCAAACATAAAAAGATGGAGGGCGATGCTGTGGTATCCACTGTTCTGTTCGATGATCAAATGGATGTGATCTGTGACAGGAAGAAGATCAAAGACGTTCAAAACATCACCGGTAAAGAATACTACGTGCGTGGATGCACGGCGCTGCTTGATGCAGTGGGCGGATCGATAGAGCATGTGTCGAATGTTCAAAAGATACTCCCGAAAAGCCACCGTGCAAAGAATGTCATATTCATCATTACCACAGACGGTCAGGAAAACGCGAGCTGCAAGTATGGATACGGGGAGGTCAAAAGTCTCATCGAGAAGAAACAGAAGAAAGGATGGGAGTTCATCTTCATGGGCGCGAATATCGATGCGGCAGCCGAAGCAGCGCGTATTGGTATAGAAGAGGATTACGCAATGACTTATATGGCGGATGATCGGGGAACGGAAGCTGTTTACATGGCTATGAGTGATGCTGTTAGTCAGATGCGAAGCGAAGGAAAAGTTGGTTGCTCGTGGTCTGCGGCGATAAAAAGAGATATGTCCTCACGCAAAAAGATAAAGAACCGCAAGCACTGATATTTAGTAAACACGCTTTGGTATGGCAGGGGATGAATATGATATCGGGATCGTCCTCTGTCGTACTATAGTGCGTGTATGCCGAGAGTCAATCGAAGTTCTTAGCAAAAGCTAAGGATGAAATCGTCTGAGCCGTTTTCTTGGTATCGCAGAAAGAAGGTTTAGGCGTTGTCTATAACGGATGAGAGTCTCTTGTATAGTTCCTGGTTTTTGTCCACCTCAGCAAGAAGTCCATCAACATCGTCGAATATCCGAAAAAACCTAGAAAGGGCAAAATTCAATAAATTGATCTCAGTTTCGCTGCCGCCGTAGGTTTCTGCATCTTTTATCGCCCGTTGGATACATGCAACGGGAAGGAAAGAACTAGCCTTTATGTCATATTCGGGATCTTTTTTAAGAGCTTCTATCTTTGGAGCTAATGCAGAGGCTATACCGTATTCAGAGAATGCAGGGTTGTTGTGCACAAATACAAGTTCTATGGCATCGAAGGCTTTGCAGAGATCATCGTATCCTTTTGGATTGAAGCTTCTCATCGTGGCGCCCGCGTTTAAAATGTCTGAGAAGACAGCCGTCAAAGCACGGACAAGAGAAGCATTTCGAATGATTTCACTAGCTCTATTGGCCTCACAGCCATCGGGCAACCTCATATAAACCTCTATCCAAAAATACGGAAACGAAACTCAGTCGTGGCGTTGTTGATAGCTTGACGAGCGACACCAAAGGTAGATTTCTTATTTAGTTCATACATATTATATGACTACGAAACTGCTATTGCCGATTTCACCAATGAACAGAGTGATAGTTAACTTATCGAGTATGTCAAAGGGACGGGGATAATGGCATGAAACATGACACTCAAAGGTCTTCTTATCGCTTTTTCACAGCTGGTTGAATGATACCTCTTCCGATACCCGTCAGGCGTTCTAGCTGCCTTATCGATATTCCCATACCATATAGTTTCCTCAGTGCTGCATTTCGTTGTTCTTTACTCATGGTTGAGATTTCATCGCCAAAATCAGATCCAAACGCATGAGTTGCGATTGCCTTTGCTTCCGCATCAGACAAACGGGGGCGCACGGGTTTGAATTCGAGTATTTTAAGGTCGTCTTCTCCTATATTATGAAAACGCACGAACTCATCTTTCCCTCCCAAAATATCCAAGACTAGCTTTACATCGCATATGCCTTTGGAGCCTAGATATTGCATGTAGCTTGACCATTTGTAAGAGCGAAAATCGTTGCCTGTGTCTCTTGGGTTCAGATGAATATAGCGAATAACCTCAATGAGGTATGCATCGTTTTCGACAGGTGAACTTGAAAAACGATCTTGTATTACAGGTCCGACATGTCCATATTTCCCATTATATGAATGCGAGAGATAGGTGTTGACCTGATGCATCATGGAGGATACTTTGCGAAGATCTCCTTTTAGAAGCAAATGATAATGATTGTCCATTAGGCACCACGCCAATATGGAAACATTCTGATCGACTGATGATCTATCCACTTTCCCGATGAATGCGGACTTATCCTCGTCATCTTCGAACAGGATGCGTCGTCCGGCACCACGTGTTGTGATGTGGTAGATTCCGGATTCTGAGCATTTTCTTGCGATCCTTGGCAATTTGTAACCTTCTGATTTGCAGGCCTTTTACGGCGGCGGATTGTTTGTAGATATCATTATGTCATTATCCCCGTCCCTTTGACATGATTTCATTCGGATGATCTTTTGGCATGTTCAGTTTCTACTGAACCATCTCTTGCCATATTACTTGCAAAGAAGGATTCCGTGATCTTCACCCCAGTTGTGCAAGAATATTTCGTTCAGGGCGTCATTGTATGCATTCCATTCCGCAACAAGGCTTGACTTGCAGATGAGCGCATATATATCCGGATCATCCGTCCAGCCTCGGTTGCGCGCCTTTTTTATCAACTTCAGCAGCTTCTTCTTTACGTTAGAATCCAAAACGTATGTATCCGTGAATGCCTCGGCGCGATCGACCTTGTTCACGGCGGTCGTACTGGGGAATTGCAGATATCGTTCGCTATCGGATGCTACTTCATCAAAACTTGCAAGCGGCTCAGCGCTTTGCAATGCATCATCGCCTGGTTCCATTGGCTCGATCTCAAGATCGCTCGTTACCCAGAAGGTTTGGCCGGTTTTTCTATCTATATAGAGACCCACTTGCTCCACATCATCGTATGATTCGATGGCGCACATAGCGTCCGAGAACTTAACGCATAGGTAGGGATTCTCAGTTGTCATATTCACCTTCATTCCACAAAGAAGATAATGCGGCAATAAGGCTAGATCGGAGGGAGCAGCAGTGCATAGTTCGACTCGCTTTTGATCGCCTCAGTCCTCATTATGTCATTATCCCCGTCCCTTTGACATGCAATCGCAACAATCTGTTGCTTGAGTTCTATGCATCATCCGTCAGAATGTATCCTATGGTCGAAGCTTGAGTGCGGCCTTTTCAATCCTTTCGCACGATCCTACATCCAAGGAGTTCCTATGGCAATGAAAGACATCATCACTCGTATCCGTGCTGACAAGGGGATCACCCAAGAGCAGATGGCGCATGATCTATATGTTACCCGCCAGGCGGTATCGCGTTGGGAAACGGGAGAGACATCGCCTGGAATCGACATGGTGAAGCTGATCTGCCTCACATACAATGTGCCGTTGGAGAACTTCTTCGAGATGCCGATGGAGTATTACTGCCAATGCTGCTCCATGCCGATCCCCGATCCCGCGCTTCACGGAACAGAAGCAGACGGTTCTGAGAGCGAGAACTATTGCAAATGGTGCTATCAGCACGGTGATTTCACTGCCAAAGATGTCGATATGGATGAATTCATCGAGGCTACGGCACAGATGGAGGCGGACGCGCTCGGGGTGAGCAGAGAGGAAGCCGTTTCGCTCATGGCAACGTTGTTGCCACATTTGAAGCGCTGGAAGGAATCGGTAAAATAACGATAAGGCCTAATAGCGACCGATTCTTTCGCAAAAGCGGTTTTCAGTCCACGAAGCGCTCCTCGCAGAATTCACGAAGCGAAGGTATGTAATTCTCTATAGCATCCCAAGCTATCTCTGCATCGAACATCTCATAACCATGAACTAAGTGACACCGCATGCCATAGATCTTTGACCATTCGACCTGTGGATGGCCATCGCGAAATTCCGTAGATAATCGGTTCACGGCCTCACCGATCTGAATAAGGCACAGGCTACAGCTATCTTGATAGGGTTCGCTTTCAGCGAAGGCTTTGAAGTCGTTCCCAAAATGAGCCTTTGAGGAATTCAAACGGTCACAATAACGGATGATTATGCCCAGCTGCTCGTTGTCCCTTTCGTTGCGATCCATCAGGCTACCTCGTAAAGTACAACGGCGTCGGGCTCGATATTGCGAAGGAAGCGGTCGCTAGCACCCGCGGTGGTTACAACATCCACCTTACGATCCAGCGCCTTTTGCAGATCTTCCTGAAAATCGAAGACTTGCATTCCTTTGATGTTGCCTTTCTCGAGAAGGATATCAACATCAGAATCCAGGTCTTCTTCACCACGAGCAAAGGAGCCAAATAGCGAGACCTTCTTTGCCCCGTAGGTTTTTGCAAGGTTCGCTACGTGATATTCGATCCTCTCGATATTAAGACCGCTTTCCTCTTGGTCGTAATCGGAGATGAGCTTTGCGATCATCTTCGATCTATTCATTATCTGCCGCCCTTCAAGCCCGAGCTTCCTATCTTTTTTCGCTTGAGCATCAACAATGGCATCGAGTTTCTTCAAAGCACGTTCAGGAAGATATATGGAGATCGGCGTTGCCATTTACGTACCCTTTCATTCTATTAGTAATATATTATAAAGTAATGCCAGATTCTCCAACCGCTGATATGAAATAATATGCAAGGTTTCTCTTCTGAAAGCGAGGCAAAATGAAGAAGGCAAAATTCGCACTTATAGGATTTGTTATAGGCATAGCTCTTGGGATCTTTGGAGTTCTGGCGGTGCAAAACGTGAGCTCTTCATCGAACGAATCACACGTGCAGCCCTCTGTCATCTTCGATCGTATTGTTGCAAAAAGCGAGCTTGTTAGCGCGGAACAAAGCTACAGTATTACAGAGAAATCTACGCAAGATGCTGCAACTTTCTTCGATCTGTTCGATATTCCGTTTACGGATACCAGCTTTTGGTATAAGTATGTTGGGACAATTAAAGTAGGGGTGGATCTTAAAACAGCCGAGTTCTCACAAAACGGCAATGATATTCATATAGTGCTTGGACAGCCTTATATTATCTCGAACACCCCCAATATGAATGAATCAGGAGTGCTTGAGCAAAGTGATAACCTGTTCGCGCATGTTCCTTTGGAAGAAGTCGATGAGTTTCAGCGCGCCTGTATAAAGACGAGCGAAGAGCAAGCCATCAACGGCGGTTTGATGGATGAGGCGAAAAGCAATGCCGAGCAAGATATTAAAGATATGTTCTATGCTGCTCTTGGGGATGCCTACACTATTAGCATCGAATGGTCAGAGTCGCAATCGTGATGCTTTGCCAATTTCGGCAGGAATGAGAACCCATCAAACGGACTGATCAGCGGAACTGCGGGCGATGATGCTTCCAACCCAGTCGAATAGTCTTCTTGCAAGTTCGTTCGTATCAACTCTCGCTATGCCATCATAGGCATCCAGGAATAGTGCCTCTTCGTCAGTTGTAAGCGTGCGCATTTCAGCTCTGCTTGCCGGGTATATGCCGGTTGATGCGAACTGCAGTGCCCTCATGATGAAGAATGCCGGCTTTATGCATGCATCAAGAACAGGTTGCAGGTTTTCGCTTTCAAATGCGATCGTGTGAGCGAGTGTATGATATATCTCGGATGCAGTTGCTTTGGCGGCATTCATGGCATCGATCGCGGTGAAATCGGTGTCCATGAAATCAAAAGATCCGTAGAATACTTGTGTGTCCTTGACGAGATTGAAGACATCATAACGTGGCCAAGCTGCGAGCACTTCAGCTGATCCAATGAAACCACACGCCATATCGTTTGCGGGCATCGAGCTTATGATGTTCTTGTATTGTTCAAGGTCACTCGTCGAAAGCCCATCGATGATGGCGACGACATCTATGTCGCTATCAGGTCGGGCCTCACCACGAGCTCGGCTACCTTGTAACCCGATGATCATCAGCCGATCGCCGAATACGGTTTTCAGATCGGTGGTGAGCTTGGTCATCCATTGCTCGATATCCATCATGGTATTCATTGTGATGCTCGCTTTCTATGAGCCCATCTGAAAGGGAAGAGGATCGATGATTATACAACTCTTCGATTAAAGCATTCTGAAAAGGCGACAAGGATCGATGCGAGATGCGTTTTGCATCGTAAGCCAGCTTATTCAAAAAAGATCGTGGATCATCAAAAAATACAAACAAATGTTCGTATTTGTGTGATAGAATCATATCAATCAAAGAGCCAGTGCAAGTGCACCCAGCCTGTATGGCCTTCAGGTTTGAGCGTCCGAACAAGCAGATTAACCCTAGCTGTACTTGTTCAACGCTTGCAGGTCATAAGGAATAAAGGGAAAGAAAGTGGGTGCGATCATGCATGCCGATCAATCATTGTCTAGATTTTATGATTCCGAATCAGTTGTAGGTCTTAAGAATGCTTTAAGATCCTGCAACCCCAGTCTTTTGCTTGATGTTCTATTGGATACAGAAGCCGGTTGGGGGTTCTCTTACAGAAACATCGGTGATGCCGCAAAAGAATCTCTGCTTGAAAAGCTGTCTTCAACGATCGCCCTCATGCAATCTGTTGGCAAAAAGGAACCGGGTTTTGGTTCGCATGCGCATGATGCATCGGGTTATCCTTTGTTAGGAGAAGAAACCCCAAGTGGGCATTCTAAGCTGATCGTGCCCTTTGAATCTTTCGAGGTTTCAGATGACGGGGTTGCTTTCGTTCGCAGATTGAACGCGCGCATTCTTGACTGTTCAAAGCTCGATGAGGCAATGAAGGTGATACAGGCCGTTGGAGGTAAGGTCAATATCTTGACCGATGAAAGCGATATATCCACATTCGAAAAGGGCATCGATCCTTATGAGATGGCCATCGAAACAGGAATCCTTGAAGATATAGATGGACTTGAGGATGAATCGTGGTCTGATGCCCTGCAATACAATATATGGCTTCCGCATACTTACTGCGAACGCGAAAGGTATTGCATTTTGGCTAACGTTTTTTGGGTCATCACCTACAATGGCTTTTTCGGCGATGCTGCAGAAAAGATACTGGGTAGCTGTACTGTTGTGCCTGCGTCAAATGAAGTGCTGGCTTCTTTCGACGAGGGATACAAGCAGCGCCTTCATAAGATAGCCTCTTTACTGAATTACAACGGATGGGTAGATTCCGTTGAGACGCTCTTTGAACTATGTAAGGCGGCTTGATCAACCGTTAGCTTGAGTTTCCTAGTTCGGTTGATATGTAACATGATCGAAACATGAAGCATACTTGAGCGAAACATAGTTTATGTAAACTTGATTCACATTTTGGAGGTATGCATGCAGATTCTGCCTGAATAAGGCGAAAGCTTCATGTCGGAAGAGGTAATTCAGATGTTGAAACACAATAGGCCACGAGAAGGAGAAGTTCGCATTCCGTCGGGTTGCGCTATTTCCGGAATTATGGATAAGAGCGGAGCCCGACACGATGGCGGTGATATATTAAGATCAATCGCGCTGATGCATGATAGAGGCAATGGCCTTGGCGGAGGCTTTGCTGCTTATGGGATATATCCGGAATACAAAGACCTTTACGCATTCCATATCATGTATGAAAGTGATGAGGCTAGACGTGCCACAGAGGAATACCTCGATATTTATTTCATGAGTGAAAAGCAAGAGCGCATTCCAACAGAGCCTATGGATGTTATAAAGAACCCTCCCGATGTTTGGAGGTATTTTGCTGCTCCGCATCCTATGCGACTCAATATGAGCGGTCTTGATGAATCCGAATATACTATGCGCCATGTTTTTCATATCAATGGAAAGATCGATGGAGCTTTTGTAGCAAGTTCGGGCAAGAACATGGGTGCTTTCAAAGGTGTTGGATATCCCGAGGATATCGGCGAATTCTTTCGTATCCGCGATTATAAGGCATGGGCATGGACGGCTCATGGCCGCTTTCCGACGAACACACCTGGATGGTGGGGTGGAGCCCATCCCTTTACCTTGCTCAATTGGTCTGTGGTTCACAATGGCGAAATATCAAGCTACGATGCGAACAGGCGCTACGTTGAACAATACGGCTATGATTGTGAATTGCAGACAGATACCGAGGTCATAACGTATCTATTCGATTTCCTGTCCAGGCGCTGTGGGTTCTCCCAAGAATTAGCGGGTCATATCATGACGGCGCCTTCGTGGGAAGACATAGATCGCATGCACCCTGAATTGCGTGCATATGAAACAGCACTTAGGGTCATATATTCCAGTGCTCTTGTTAACGGGCCTTTTTCTGTGATACTTGGTTCCGATGAAGGGCTCTTAGCTTTGAACGATCGTTTGAAGCTGCGCGCTTTGATGGTCGGTGAAAAGGACGATATGGTCTATCTTGCCAGCGAGCAGGCAGCTATCGAAGTCGTATGCCCTGATGTCGAAAACGTTCGCTCTATCGATGGAGGACGGCCTTTTGTGGTTCAACTTAACGAAGTTGCCTCGAAGAAGCTTCTTGAATCTTCTGAGAATGTACCAGGGCCTGAAATGCCGAACAAACATGTGATAGAAGTTCAGCCTCGTAGAAAGAGGGAGGTGTGAGCATGCTGGATTACATTCTTCCTCGCTACAAGGTATATCGGGATAGAGACGATTGCATAGAATGCGGCGTTTGTGAGAGATCTTGTTCCAATGGAGTGCATCATGTCGATGAAGAGCTCGGGCGTGTAGTGGCAGATAGCTCTAAGTGCGTGAATTGCCAAAGATGCGTGGTCATGTGTCCGACCCATGCCATCAACATAGGAAAGTGGCCGCAAACAGACACAGGTTCATCAAATTGGACGCTCGAGGTTATGCAAGACATTGCCAAACAGGCGCAAACAGGCGGAGTCCTCTTGAGCTCGATGGGAAACCCCAAGCCATTCCCCATCTTTTGGGATCATCTGCTCCTGAACGCAAGCCAGGTAACGAATCCATCCATCGATCCGCTGCGCGAGCCGATGGAAACCCGCGTGTTTCTTGGAAGCAGACCGGAAAGGGTCAAGGTCAACGAAAGGAAGCACCAGATCATAACCAAGATGCCTCCCCAGCTAAAACTGGATGTTCCGCTGATGTTCTCGGCCATGAGCTTCGGATCCATCTCGCTGAATGCGCAGAAATCGTTGGCAATGGCGGCTAAAGAGCTGGGAACATATTTCAATACAGGCGAAGGAGGATTCCATAAGGAACTTGAACCGTACGCAGATCATGCTATCGTTCAGGTGGCCTCAGGAAGGTTCGGGGTGGATCCTCATTACCTCAATACTGCTTCTGCAATCGAGATCAAGATCGGTCAGGGCGCAAAGCCAGGAATAGGAGGCCATCTTCCAGGAGAGAAGATAAATGCAGAGGTCTCAAGAACCAGAATGATCCCTGAGGGAACAGATGCTATATCTCCAGCCCCGCATCATGATATCTATTCAATCGAGGATCTTAGACAGCTCGTGTTCTCTTTAAAAGAGGCAACTCTGTATTCCAAGCCGGTTGCAGTCAAAGTGGCAGCAGTGAACAATGTGGCGGCTATTGCAAGTGGGATCGCAAGAGCCGGTGCAGATATCATAGTCATAGATGGTTTCCGTGGTGGAACCGGAGCTGCGCCGAAGAGGATCAGAGACAATGTGGGCATTCCCATAGAGCTCGCACTTGCTTCTGTTGATGAGCGGCTGCGTGATGAGGGCATCAGATCCACCGTAAGCCTTGTTGCAGCAGGCTCCATAAGAAGCTCGGCTGATCTCGTTCGTGCCATAGCCTTAGGTGCCGATGCCGTATATATCGCATCCGCCGCATTGATAGCTCTTGGCTGTCATCAGTGCCAAGATTGTTCCAGTGGAAGATGCAATTGGGGAATCGCCACGCAGAATCCTGATCTTACGAAGCGACTTAATCCAGAAATTGCCGCAGAGCGCGTAGTCAATCTGATCCGTGGGTGGAATCATGAAGTCCAAGAGATGATGGGCGGAATGGGAATCAATGCCATAGACAGCTTACGAGGAAACAGATTGATGCTAAGGGGAATCGGGCTCAATGAGAAGGAGCTAGAGATACTCGGCGTTAAGTACGCAGGAGAGTGATGAGATGAAGCGGATATATGCAATAGAGCATTGGTGCATAGACTGTAAAAGATGCGAGGTTGCCTGTAAAACATTCCATTCGAAGAGCAAGGACACGGTCAAAGCCTACAAGATAGAAGGGCAGGATGCCCAGAACCGGATCAATGTCGAAGGAACGACCGTTTTATCTATAGCCATCAATTGCAGACATTGCAAGAATCCAAAATGCGTTGAAGGCTGCATTTCGGGCGCTATGACGAAGGATGCACAAACCGGCATAGTAACCGTTGATCAGACCAAGTGCGTAGGATGCAGAACATGTGTCTCCATGTGTCCGTTTGGAGCTGTTCGTGTTGAGAATATCGAAGGAAGGGATGTCGCCTTCAAATGCGATCTATGCGGTGAGATTCTAGGGCAGCCTGGAAATCCGAACTGCGTTGCTGCTTGTCCGAACAAAGCTCTTATCTATGTTGAAAGCGAAGATAACTGACATGAGGAAAAAAGACTACGATTATTTGATCATAGGCAATTCAGCTGCCGGAGTCACTGCAGCTGAAGCCATACGCAAGCACGATAAGGCCGGCACGATCGCGATCATCGGAGAAGAGCCATATCCCGTTTATGGTCGTCCCCTTATCTCTTATCTCGTTGAGGGCAAGACCACAATGGAGAAGATCGGCTTCAAGCCCGAGGATTTTTATGAGGCTAATTCTATAGACGCTTATCTTGGATCGGATCATAAAGCCGTCAAGATGGATGTAGATCGACATACGGTGTATCTGTCAGACGGATCTGAAATCAAATATGGGAAATGCCTTATCGCAACCGGCTCAAAGCCTTTTGTGCCCCCTATTCCAGGCTTGGACGAAGCGGACAACGTATTCAGATTCATCACCTTAGATGATGCGCTGTCCTCATGGAAGGCAACAGATAAGGCTGATTCAGATGCACATGATGTTGGAAGATCAAGTCGAGTTGTAGTGATAGGTTCAGGCCTTATCGGCCTTAAAGCTGCAGAGGCTTTGTCCTATCATGCTGATGAGGTTGTTGTTCTGGAATTGGCGCCTAGGATCCTTCCCGCTGTGCTTGATGATGAGGGCTCTTCGATCTTGAAGGATCTTCTATCAGAAAGAGGGATAAGGTGCTTGCCAGGCATATCTGCTGCCAAAGTAATTGTGGAAGATGGACATGCGACCGCTGTCGAGCTAACCGATGGCAATGTTTTGGATTGCGACATCGTAGTCGCCGCAGTGGGAGTTAGGCCGAATTCTTCTATCGCCGTGGATGCCGGAGCTGCAGAAGGCAGAGGGTTGATCTGCAACGAACGGCTGGAGACCACATTGCCGGATGTATATGCGGCAGGCGATGTTACTCAAGTCAAAGATGCGCTTGATGGAAGCGAGCATCCGCTTGCGCTTTGGCCGAATGCGATAAAACAGGGCAAGATCGCGGGTCAACAGATGTCTGGAGCTCCAGATGCCGCAGTGTTCACAGGCGATTTTGCGGTCAATGCCGTCGACTTCTTTGATATATCTCTGCTCACTTCGGGAATGATCAATCCACCTGCTGAAAAGGGATTCGAAGAGAGGGTCATCATAGAAGATGACAAGTATGCAAAATTCGTCATAGAAGATGATAGGCTTGTTGGTTATATCCTTATGAACAGACCGAAGAACGGCGGCATATACACTTCGCTCATAGAGAACAAAGTTCCCTTGTCCCAGCTTTCAGAGGAAATCTTTAACAGCGCTCCGCTGAATTTGGACTTCGATCAAGAGGTCAGATGGGCAAGACTGCATAAAGCTTATCCGGAAGATTTGGATCAAAAGGGATGGAGAAGATGATGGCGAACAATGGTTTTGAAGATGAGACGATCATCTTGGGTACATCCCATTTTCAGGAAGCGAACGAGGCCGTGCGAGCCGCATTGGAAAAGAGCGATACGGTGAACCTAGAGGATGTTTGTGCTCAACGATATCTCGGTTGCACTCTGAAGAGCGGAAAGCGGTTGAATATCCATGGCACTCCTGGAAATGATCTTGGATGCTATATGGATGGGGGAACCATAGAAGTTTTCGGAAGCGGTCAAGACCAGGTTGGAAACACCATGAATTCGGGGCGCATAATCATACACGGAAGATGTGGTGATGCTGCCGGATACGGAATGCGCGGAGGAAGCATCTTCATCAAGGACGATTGCGGTTGGCGTGTCGGTATCAATATGAAGCAATATGAAGATAAGCGCCCCATTATCGTTATAGGTGGTAACGCCGGGTCTTTCTTGGGCGAATACATGGCAGGTGGCATCATCGTGCTTTTGGGCAGCCCGGAAAAGTATCTTGCAACAGGAATGCACGGCGGCGTCATATACCTTAAGAACAAAGTTGAGCCCGATCAGATCTCAAAGGGGCTTGTTCTTGAAGATGTCGATGATGCCGATAAAGAATTCCTAAGCGGAATACTCTCCGACTACAACGGATATTTTGCCAACGAAGGCAACGAGGCTGTAGATACCTCCGGCAATGGCTTCTATAAGCTACGGCCAGAGTCCTCAAGGCCATATGCCTCTATGTATGCAAACTAGAAACGAACGTTATTTACAGAACATTGATAATCGAATAGGAAACAATGGTAAAGAGAAACGGTGCGCATGTAAGCGCACCGTTGTGTAACCAAGAATGGGATACGTGGCAGAACCGAAGATTATTCGGGGTCGCGAACTTCTACCAATTCAAGCTCGAAGTTCAAGGGCTTTCCAGCAAGCGGATGGTTCATGTCAAAGGTAACCACTCCGTCTTCGACGCTTGCAACCTGAACGGGGAAAGGCATGCCATCTGGGCCTTGCATGTATACGGTTTCGCCAACCGGAAGCTGGTCGGCATTGGGAACATTCTCAACGGGAACCTTCTGGATAAGATCATCGCGAATCTCTCCATAGGCATCAGCCGGATCAAGGTGAATGGTCTTCTTGTCTCCAACTTCCATGTTCACCACTGCATCGTCAAAGCCGGGTATAACGGCTCCTGCCATGCATTTGAATTCGATCGGCTCTCCGTGGTCATAGGAAGAATCGAATTTCGACCCATCATCCAGTGTTCCAATATAGTGGATCTTTACGATCTTGCCTTCGTTGCTCATTGTGATTCCTTTCAGGAATAATGCCATTGATATGAATATAACATAGAGCTAGCTCAAAGCTATAGTGGCCAACGTTGTTCGGTTGGCCACAAGATAAGCCAAAGGCTTTAGAAGCTCGTTGTCCTTTTCATCAAGGGCGGTGGATGCAAGGCTTATCAGCTCGTCAGCAAGTTCGCTTACCGGATGTCCATAAACTCGAGCATAGTATCCCTCTTCCATCAAAGAGATCTTTGCATTTGCTATATCGGTTTCTGTAACGGTTGAGAATAGGTTTTCCAAATGAGCAAGTGAGCCTTCATCGTAGAAAAGCCCTTTGATCAATGCCGCATATGCCACAACGTATTCTATGGGCATGGCGTCGGCAGGTCTTATCTCGATGTAGGTCTTCAGCCTAATGTCGTTGAAGAACATCGAAAGAGCATGTTCGATATCCGCTCTTTGCATCACCTTATCGGCATAGATCTCCCCGAATGTTTTCTCGGAGAATTCCTGCTTCCCGCTAGAGATGTCTATTATCGCCGGCGTATTCAAGATATATGCAGCATAATCTTCCAAGGTGAAGCTATTATCCATTATCCCTCTTACGATCCCGCATCTATCCGGATCGCATTTTTGCCATATCTCGGTGCGCACCAATTCATGGTTACGGATGCTTCCTTCGAACATGGGTGAGTTATCGCACATCAAAGAGAAGATCGGAACGCACGCACTGGCTATCTTGAGCTTTCTCAGGCAATCTTCCATCGAGGAATAATCGATTGCAACCTGTGTGGCGGCGCTTCCCCTCATCATGCATATGCCGAACATGGATATCGCGCCTAGATACTCATTCATGTAGTCGTATCTGATCTTTGGGATAAGCTCAAGATCTATGGCTCTAGCTGTTGGATGATATCCTGGACTCAGCATTTCGATGTCATGCGAAGCTATTAGATCGGTAACTTCGTCTTCGAACGCCTTGAAACTGTCCATGGCAACTTGAAGATCGGTAAAAGGCCCTGCAGAGTATTCAACCTGTGCGGCAGGTTCCAAGGTTACGGTCGAGCCGTTCCTTGCAAGTCCGATCAGATCGCCATCACCGTCCAGCATCTCATTCGGAAAACGCTGCTCCAGCTCTTTGAGAAGCCATCTTTGTCCGAACTCGCTTGAATAGGAAACAGGCTTTCCGTCCGTATGCACAAGCGTGTATTCGAGCTCGATCCCCAATGCTTTAGGATCAGGCTTTATTCCGCTCTTGAAGTAATCGACCAAAGCATCGATATTGTCTTGTCGTGCAGTCTGCTCTTTCCTCATTGCTTCTCCAATTTCAATCTTGAAACTACAGTGTCCAAATTAACCGTGAAAGCCATTCGTGATCATGTTTTTCTGTCAGATGTTTAAAAATTGTGTACAATTACAAACGCGAAGTGCTCATAGTAGCATTAAGCATGGCAAACCAAAGTCAATACTTAGAAACGAGGGCATATCGTGATGTACATGATCACGACATATGTATTGAGCAATGGATGTTCATTGCGCCCTCGACGACGTTCTTAGCGCGACAGCTTTCAATAGCTGAAGGCATTCTTTCGACAGATCCGATCTTCTGTCTTAACGGATCTATCTGATCAAGGCGTGCTTTTGGCAATGTTAAACCGGCTGTATCGCGCTTTTTCATTTTGCGGTGGAAACATCGCGCTCACAGAATGTATCTTGTGCCTTCAACGGGCACTCGGCATTCAGGCCTTCAACCAATTATCGAACATATAAGGAGTGTCAATATGATATATAGAGCAGGGGTTGTTGGGGCTGCAGGTTTCGCAGGCATAGAGCTCGTGCGGATCTTGTTGAAGCATCCGAATTTCGAGCTGGTGTGCGCTACTTCCGATGCGAACGCGAAAACGCGCATCGATGAGATGTACCCATCATTTACCGGCTGTACCGATCTCGAATTCCAGAGCAATGCCGATGCGCCCTTGGATTCGCTCGATGTCGCTTTTCTAGCGGTTCCGCATACTGCTGCGATGGCTATTGCTCCGAAGCTTGTCGATGCGGGAGTAGTTGCGGTGGATCTTTCCGCAGATTTCAGACTGAAGGATCCGGATGTCTATGCAAAATGGTACGCCACACCTCATACCGAAAAGGATCTGCTCGAGAACGCAGCGTTCGGTCTTCCCGAGATAAAAGGCGATGAGATACGAAAGGCGGCAAAGCGCCACGCATCAAAAGAGCCCGTGTTGGTCGCCTGCGCCGGTTGCTATCCTACTGCAACATCCCTTGCTGCAGCACCGGCTATCGCCGGCAACCTTGTGAGCAGCGGTGCTCTGATAGTGGCTGATGCCATATCCGGTGTAACAGGTGCAGGAAAGAAGGCCACAGGAAAAACGCATTTCTGCTTCGCTAACGAGAACCTTGAAGCCTATGGGGTAACCACCCATAGACATACCCCCGAGATCGAGCAGATATTGGGCATTCCGGGACAACTCGTGTTCACGCCCCATCTGGCTCCGCTGAACAGAGGCTTGCTCTCTACCGTTACCATCCCTATAGACGCAGGCATGGCTCAAGGCATCGCATCTGTGGAAGACTTCGTTGGTTTATATGAAGACTTCTACAAAGCCTCACCCTTCGTTCATGTGTTGGATGCAGGAAAGCAACCACGTACGGCATCGGTTGTGGGAACCAACAATGCGCAGATCGGATTGGCATACAACGATCAATTGGGCGTTCTGATCGCCGTTTGCGCTATCGATAATCTTGTAAAAGGTGCCGCAGGTCAAGCGATCCAATGCGCCAACATAGTGTTCGGGATTCCGCAGGATTCGGGTCTATCGAACATCGCGGATCCGATCTAGCAGCATCCAAGCAGATCAGACCTAATCGATCAATAAGGGAAGCATCAATGAAGATCAAAGAGCAGGATCAAATGAACAGCAAGAACGACCAAGAAAATGGAAACGATCAGATGAGGTTCTCTGTCGCATTCATAGAAGGCGGCGGCGTTGCATCTGCCAAAGGGTTTGTGGCCAGTGGCGTGCATGCTGGTTTTCGAGCCAATCCCAATAGGTTGGATCTGGCTCTTGTGGCGGCAGAGGATCCATGTTCGGCAGCAGCGGTATTCACCCAGAACGTTTTTTGCGCAGCGCCCGTAAGGTTCTCCAAGCAGCAGCTTCTATCCGATTCGGGCAATGCCGGCTATGGATGTGCTAGGGCTGTCGTCATAAACTCCGGAAACGCTAATGCGGCAACAGGGGAGCAAGGCATGAAGGCGGCTGAAGCGGAGGCTCAGATGGTGGCAACCGCGTTGGGATGCCCGGCAGGTGAAGTGTTGGTGGCATCCACAGGGGTGATAGGCGTCCAGCTTCCAATGCAGCCGTTCGAAGAGGGCATTCCCCAAGCGGTTTCAAAGCTTGATGCATCGGGTGGCTTCGATGCGGCTTGCGCCATAATGACAACGGATACGTATCCTAAGGAATGCGCCGTCAAATGCACTTTCGAAGACCCTGATGGAAATAAGGGCTCATTCACGATAGGTGGAATGGCGAAGGGCTCGGGCATGATAATGCCGAACATGGCAACCATGATATCGGTCATAACAACAGATGCCCCTATCGCCGATGTCGATCTTCACGTTGCGCTGAAATGCGCTGTTGATTCAAGCTTCAATAAGGTAACCGTAGATTCGGATACATCCACGAACGACACATGCATCATCATGGCATCAGGCACAGCCATAGACAGCTCTTTTTCCGAAGCTGATTTCGCGCAAGGTAAGCCAGCTTTCCTTGCTTTCACCCAAGCGCTCAAGACCGTATGCATAAAGCTTGCCCGGTCGATGGCGAAAGACGGCGAAGGCGCTACAAAGCTCGTGACCGTTAATGTGCATGGCGCCAAAAGCGAAGAGGACGCCGACAAAGCCGCCCGCACAGTTGCGAATTCACCGCTCGTGAAAACAGCCATCGCCGGCCACGATGCCAACTGGGGGCGCATTGCCGCAGCTTTGGGTCGCTCAGGTGCGGACTTTCGCCAAGAGGATGTCAACATCGACATTATGGGCATTCCCGTTTGCAGAGAAGGCCTTGCTCAATCCTTTGATGAGGAAGACGCCCTAAAGCGTTTCGAATCCCCCGAGATATCCATAGACGCCCATCTTGGCGCGGGCGACTGCTCGGCTACCGTTTGGACATGCGATCTTACACATGACTATATCTCCATAAACGCTGACTATCGCAGCTAGTAGGGTTAATATGTTGTACGGCAATTTGTAAGCAGAACAGGAACTTGAGATGAGATACGACAAGGAATCGCGACCCAACGGCGTTTCCAATATAACCGGGGAAGTGCTCAGCGAAGCAATGCCCTGGATCAAGAATGTGACCGGAAAGACCATCGTCATCAAATACGGCGGTGCCGCTATGGTCGATGCGGATCTGCGCGCAAAGGTCATGGCCGATATCGTGCTCTTGAAGATAATCGGCGTTAATCCGGTCATAGTGCATGGCGGCGGCAAGGCCATCAATGCCGCGATGGAGCGCGAGCAACTTCCGATCGAATTCATCGATGGGCAACGCGTCACCTCCGATGATGCTATGGCAGTGGTGCGCCGCGTTCTCACAGGTGAGGTGAACCAGGAATTGGTTCAAGCTATGAATCAACACGGAAACATGGCTGTGGGAATATGCGGCACCGACGCGGGAACCATCGTGGCCGAGCAAGCAGATGAAAGGCTCGGTAGGGTTGGGCGCATCACGAGGATCAACGATTCGCTCATAGAGGATCTGGTGTCTGCCGACTATATCCCCGTCATCGCTTCCATAGCCATTGGTGAAGACGGCCAGATCTACAACGTCAACGCCGATGTGGCGGCAGGGCATATCGCTGCAGCCATCGGGGCGCACAAGATCATATTCCTGTCCGATATCGATGGACTGTACGAGGATTATCCTGATCAGGATTCGCTCATATCGTATCTGTCCGTGGATGAGGCGCGCGCGATGATAGCATCGGGCACGATATCCACGGGCATGATCCCTAAGCTCGAATCTTGTATCAGAGCCCTTGATGCGGGCGTGCGCCGTGCGCATATCGTCAACGGAACCAAACAGCATGCGCTCTTGCTAGAGACGCTGACGAACAAAGGCATCGGAACCATGGTTACGAATTCTGCCACGCCCCATTCTTTCGATGCGGCGCCTCTTGGAAATTTTGCCTCTAAGCTTACCGAGAAGAGAGGAGAGTAGATGACGTTCGAAAGCGAAAAAGCGTTGGATTCAAGCTATGTCATGCACACCTTCGGGCGCAAACCCGTCGAATTCATCGAAGGCAGCGGCATGATATTGAAGGATTCGGATGGAAAAGAGTATCTTGATTTCCTTTCCGGCATCGGAGTGTGCGGACTTGGGCATTGCCACCCTGCGATAGTGAATGCCGTGAAGGATCAGGCTGAGAAACTGATCCACGTGAGCAATTACTTCTATATAGAGAATCGTGGAGAGGTGGCAAAGCGCATATCGGATCTGTTGAACGCCGAAGAGATGCGAGGCGTTTCGTCAGGCGCTCATGTCCCCGCAGCGCAGCCCGCATCCGCTTCCGCTGAAGACTGGAAGTGCTTCTTCGCCAATTCCGGTGCCGAGGCCAACGAGTGCGCCATCAAGCTTGCGCGCCTCTATGCCAAACAGCGTGCCGAGAAAGAAGGATCCGATGCCCATTCGAATCCTGCATCGCTCATAATCACGCTTGTCAGAAGCTTCCACGGGCGCACGCTCGCAACATTGGCGGCAACAGGGCAGCGGGTGTTCCATAAAGGCTTCGAGCCTATTCCGGAAGGCTTCATGCCCACGCCCATCAATGATTGCGAATCGTTGCAAGAGATATTCGATCGGCTGGGCAGATCCATCTGCGCCGTTATGATCGAGCCGATCCAGGGTGAATCCGGTGTGCATGTTTGCGACGAGGAATTCCTCAAATGCGCAAGAAGGCTCACCAAGGAATATGGTGCGCTCCTCATATTCGACGAGGTTCAATGTGGGACATACAGGACGGGTAAGCCCTTCGCGTTCCAAAACTATGAGGTCATGCCTGATGTGGTGACCATCGCAAAGGGAATCGCATCCGGCATCCCTGCAGCTGCATGCGCGGCTCGTGGACGATTCGGAGATGTTCTGCAACCTGGGCAGCATGGTTCCACGTTCGGAGGAAGCAATATAGCGATGACGGCGGCATTGGCAACGCTCAAAGAGATGAGCAGCGCCAGTTTCACCAATAACATCATAGAGACAGGGGTCTATCTTCGCGAACAATTGGACAAGATCAAAGAGGTGCTCGAGGTTCGAGGACTTGGTCTCATGGTCGCGGTCGACCTTAAAGATGGAATCGACGCTCCAAAGGTCGTGGATCAAGCGCTCGAAGAAGGGCTTGTCATCAACGCCACAGGCCCTCATACTTTAAGATTCCTTCCGCCTTTGATCTGCACCGTCAAGGACGTGGATGTTTTCATCGAAAGATTGAAAGCGGCTTTGGAAAAGCAGGTCGAAGCGAAAGAGACGCAGGAAGGCTAGAACGCTGAAGGAAGGCCAGATCACTGGTTGAGATCATCACTTGAGATCATCCGCGAAAGCGGCATTCATAGAAATGAAGGTCTAAGACAGAAACGGAAAAGCGCGAAGGGCGCACAGATCGGAAAGGAAAGAAATGGCTGATAAGGAAATTGCGGTACTTGCATACAGCGGCGGTTTGGATACCAGCGTCTGCATAAAATGGTTGATCGATGAATTGGATCTCGATGTTGTGGCGGTCGTTGGCGATGTCGGACAGGAGCATTCAGGGCTCGAGCAGGTGAAGGCGCGCGCTCTGGCCTCCGGAGCAATAGACTGCATCGTGGTCGATATGCGTGAGGAATACGCTGACGAATACCTTACCAAGGCGCTTGCGGCAAATGCGCTATACGAGAACAAATATCCGCTTCTTTCTGCGCTGTCCCGCCCTGTCATCTCCAAGCATCTTGTGAACGTCGCCCATCAGTTCGGTGCCAAATACATAGCCCATGGCTGCACGGGTAAAGGCAACGACCAGGTGCGCTTCGAATCTTGCGTGCTGGCGCTCGATCCCAGTCTGAAGATCATAGCTCCGGTGCGTGAATGGGATCTGCATACGCGCAACGAAGAGATGGAGTGGGCAAAGGAGCACGGTTTGGAGGTTCCTACCACACAGGCGAAGCCGTATTCCATCGACGATAACATCTGGGGTCGAGCCATCGAGTGCGGCGTTCTGGAGAATCCTTGGAACGAGCCTCCGACCGATATTTGGGAGATGACGGTAAGCCCGCAAGATGCTCCGGATGAGCCGACATACATCGAGGTCGAATTCAAGGGTGGTGTGCCGTGCGCGATCGACGGTAAGCCCATGAGCTATCTCGACATCATCTATGCCATGAACGATATCGCCGGGTCGAACGGCTTCGGTCGCTTGGATCTGATCGAAGATCGTGTCGTCGGGGTGAAGAGCCGCGAATGCTATGAGGCACCGGGTGCCCTTGCCCTTATAAAGGCTCATCAGGCTTTGGAGGACATGGTTCTTGAGCGCGATCTTCTCTTGTACAAGCTCGGCGCAGAGCAGAAGTGGGCTGAGATCGTCTATGGCGCGATGTACTTCTCTCCGCTGAAGGTTGCGCTCGATGCGTTCTTCGATGAGACTCAGAAATGCGTTACGGGAACCGTTCGCATGCGCTTCTACAAAGGCAATTGCGACATCGTTGGTGTTAAGAGCGATTATTCCCTCTATGATTACGGTCTTGCGACCTACGATGCGGATGACAGCTTCAATCACGATGCTGCCAAGGGCTTCATCGAGCTGCAAACGCTGCGCAACCGTGTTTGGTCGATCAACCGTCACAAGATGGATGCGGTGCCCGAGCAGATGGCGGATGCCAGCTCGAGCGTGGATGAGTTCTCGAAGTAAACCCATCGCTTTGAAGCGATGACGAACGTGATCTAGCGGAAGGATTCAATATGGCAGCGTTGTGGTCGGGCAGGTTCGAAGAGGGGGTCGATGAGTTCACCCAGCGGTTCGGTGCTTCGCTTCCTGTGGATAAGGCCATGTATTCGCAGGATATCGCAGGCTCCATCGCGCATGCGAAGATGCTTGCCAAGCAGAACATCATCTCCGAAGAAGATGCGAAAGCCATAATCGCCGGCCTTGGATCCATCCGCGAAGATATCGAAAATGGCGATTTCGTATTCGATATCAACGATGAGGATATCCATATGGCCATCGAAGGCGAACTCACACGTCGTATAGGCGATGCGGGTGCTCGCCTTCATACGGGGCGTTCCAGAAACGATCAGGTTTCAACCGACACCCGTCTTTACATGAAGGGGCGCATCCATGCATTGATGCAAGCCAACATAGCCCTTCGTGAGGCGCTCATCGATCAGGCCAAGTGCAACTTCGATGTCATAATGCCCGGATATACCCACCTTCAGCACGCTCAGCCTGTTTTGTTCTCGCATCATATGCTCGCTTACGTTTGGATGCTCACACGCGATTTCACCAGATTGAAGGCAGCGTATTCATCCGCTGATGCCAATCCTCTTGGCGCGGCTGCGCTTGCGGGTACGACCTATCCGCTCGATCGCGATCTCACAACGGAAGAGCTCGGGTTCGACCATGCCATCGCCAATTCGCTCGATGCGGTGTCCGATCGTGATTATCTGCTCGACCTTCTTCACGCATGCAGTGTATCGTGCATCCACTTAAGCCGCCTTTGCGAAGAGATCATCCTATGGTCGAGCGCCGAATTCGGCTTCATAACATTGTCGGATTCCTATTCGACCGGCTCATCGATCATGCCCCAGAAGAAGAATCCCGATTTCGCCGAGCTCATCCGTTCGAAGTCGGGTCGTGTCATCGGTGATCTGGTGGCGCTTCTTGTCACATTGAAATCCCTTCCGCTTGCCTACAACAAGGATCTTCAAGAGGATAAGCAGGGTGCCATGGATGCGGCTGACACCCTCGAGGATTGTTACGTATGCGCAGCCGGGATGATCGCAAGCATGCAGATACACCCCGATGCTATGCTCGCGCAGGCTGAAAAGGGTTATCTTGCTGCAACCGATGTTGCCGATTATCTGGCGAAAAAGGGGATGCCGTTTCGGCAGGCGCATGAAGTGGTGGGGCATCTCGTGCTTTTGTGCGATAAGCGAAACTGCGGCCTTGATGATCTTGCCCTGGAGGATTTCCGATCGCAGAGCGATCTTTTCGATGAGGACATCGTGGGATGCTTGGATCTTCGTGCCATCGTGGATGCAAGGCAAACATTCGGCGGAACATCGAAGGAGTCTGTCCAAGAGCAGTTGGCGCTGATCGAAGGGCAGCTCGATACGGATCGTGAATGCGCGAATTGTGTACCAATCCTGTAATTGCCCGATGGCCTCTAACAGCCAAATGTTCGCAGTGATACAATGCTGCAAAATCATGAACTGGAGGTATAAGTGGGTTCACGAGCTATCAAGGGTCGTCACAATATAAAGAAGAAGAATGGCAAAGCCATAGTGCTCTCCATTCTGGCGATCATAGCCGCCATAATAATCTCGCTCTTCATCGGTGCAGCGGCGCTTGCGAGCACTTGGCTTCAAGATCTTCCCGATTACACCAATTCGGATGCATTCGGAACATCGGCAACATCCACGGTCTACGCATCGGATGGCAAGACGGTTCTGGCCGAATTCCAGCTTGAGAATCGCGATCCTGTCGAGATAGACCAGATAAGCGAATATGTGCTCAATGGCACCGTGGCAACCGAGGATGAACGCTTCTACGACCATAAAGGCGTCGATCTTTATGGCACCATGCGCGCTTTGGTGAACAACCTCACAGGAGGAGCCCTTGAGGGAGGTTCCACCATAACCCAGCAGCTGGTGCGCAATACCATCCTTTCCGAGGAGATGAACGAGATCTCGTTCAAGCGCAAGCTGCGCGAAATGTACATCGCAACGAAGATGGAAGAGATGTATGACAAGGACGAGATCCTGCTCATGTACCTCAATACCATCAACTACGGATCGGGCTCCTATGGCATCGAAGCTGCTGCTGAGCGCTATTTCTCCAAGCATGCCAATGAGCTCACGCTCGCCGAGGCGGCAACCCTCGTGGGTATCCCGCAATCTCCGACCTATAACAATCCGATCGATCACGCTGAGAATTGCTTGGCCAGAAGGAATCTGGTGCTGGATCGCATGGTGTCCAACGGCTACATAACCTCGGAGGAAGCCGAGGCCGCAAAGGCCGAACAGATCGTGCTCAACACCACCGAGCCCTCCATGACAGGCATCACCGCTTATCCTTACTTCGCAAGCTACGTCCGCAACCAGCTTCTCAATGAAGATGGCAACTATGATTTCTCCGTTGCGGATATCTTCGAAGGCGGCCTTAGCATCATCACCACTTTGGATGTTGAATACCAAGAAGCCGCAGAGGCTGCTGCTGCCAAGAAAGTGGAGCAAGTGGGTTCTGATTTCGAAGTCGCCATGGTAGCGCTGGATAACGATAACGGCTACATCAAGGCCATGGTCGGCGGCAAGGATTACGACAACCAGCAGGTGAACATGGCTACCGGTGAAGGATCTTCGGGTCGTCAATGCGGATCCTCCTTCAAGGTCTTCACGTTGCTCGCAGCGCTCGAAGCAGGCATCAATCCTGAGACCCTCATCGATGCGGGTGCTGTTCTGGAGCTTGATGGTGCGAACGAGGTTCACAATCTCGATAATCACAATTACGGAACGCGTTCGATAGCTTCCGCTCTTGCGGTTTCTTCCAACACCGCCTTCGTTCGCTTGTTGCTCTCTGTCGGCGTGGAGAACGTGAAGGATATGGCTCAGCGTCTGGGAATCAAAGGCACTCTTCAGGAAGTGGCAGGACTGACGCTCGGCATCAATTCCACGACTCCGCTCGAGATGGCCAGCGCCTATTCCACCATCGCGAACGGCGGCACATATTACGAGCCGCAATGCATCATCTCCATCACCGACAAGGATGGCAAGACCATAGTCGATAATTCGCATCCTGAAGGCGAGCGCGTCATATCCGAAGAGATAGCTTACGCCGCGATACAAGCCATGGAAGGCGTTGTCACCGAGCCTGATGGCACCGCTCATGATGCTCGCCTTGCGAACGGCCAGCCTGTTGCCGGCAAGACGGGCACTACGGATGATAGGAAAGACCACTGGTTCATCGGATGCACCCCTTCTCTTACGGCTGCTTTCTGGTTGGGGCAGCGTGCTGATACATATGCTCAGGCAAGGACCATCCCGGGCTATCTTACGGTCACCAGCGCATTCGCCGATTTCATGAATCGAGTATTAGAAGGTGTTCCCGTTGAGCAGTTCAAAGAGGCGCCCGAACCCGATTACATCGAGAAATACATCGACATGAAGAACCATATCGGTACAGGTGGCTGGTCGACGGAAGACGATGAGGAAGAAGAAGGCGAAGAGAACGAAGAGGGATCATCAAGCGGAAACACTGCAACAACGGAGCCTACGACTCCTACAGAGCCTTCAAATCCTGATCCGCCGACACCCACAGAACCCGAGGATCCAGATCCACCGACACCTGTGGATCCCGATCCTCCCGCAGGAACATAGCATCGCTTCAAGGATGACGTTAGGTCAACTTTTGGAAGCGAATGGCGGTCTTTCATGTACTATGGTCTTTGCATCCATTTCGGTGCAAAGACCGTTTCAGTTAACAAGCAGGAGCACAGATGTTCATAGACAACCGAATCAGATATAGATCTTTGGCAAAGCGATTCGCGGGGTTTGCTTTTGCGGTATTCGTCTTGCTGGGCGCCCTTCTTTTGAGCGGTTGTGCTTCGCCTCAGGCTGCCACGAATGCCGAAGGCGAAGATAAACCCATGACCAGCAGCGAATACATGGCTGAGGTGAACCTTACCGTCGAAGAGCTCAACGAACGTTTGCAGAGCTTCAACGAGGCGGTTTCCCGTCAAGATCCGATAACCATGAGAACGCAGGCTGACAATGCCTTTGCTGTTCTGGATAAGCTGGCCGCTATCGAGGCACCCGATGATGTGAAGGATCTTCGCGATCAGTATGTCAAAGGTTGCGATCAGCTGAAGGACGCTCTGAACTCCTACATCGATCTGTATTCAGAGATGGTCGCAGCAAGGGATAGGGCGCAATCATCTTCCCGTAACAGCAGTTCTTTCGATGCCTCCGATTATGCCGATAGGATAGAGGCCATCCAAAACCAGTACAACGAGGGGATCCAAACGCTCGAGGATGCAGACAACAGCGCAAAGGATCGCTAAGGTGTACACGTTGAGCGCGATTTCCTCACGGATCTTGCCAAGCCTTCTGTCAGACGTTCCATCGAGCATCCATTCAAACGTCCCATCGAGCATCGGCATAGCGAACCTCTGGATCTGCGTATGAACATTCCGGAATTGCTCGCTCCGGCAGGCAACGAGCGATCGCTCCATGCGGGAATAACCGCTGGAGCAGATGCGGTCTATCTTGGGTTGGATCGCTTCAATGCACGTCGCAATGCCGATAATTTCACGATGGAAACGCTTGAGAGCGCGTGTGATTATGCACATCTTCGCGGTGCGCGGATATACGTGACCATGAACACGATCATCTTGCCCGATGAATTGGACTCTGCGCTCGAATGCGCGAGACAGGCTTACCTTCGCGGTGCGGATGCTTTGATCGTGCAGGATATCGGGCTTGCTGCACTGGTGTCGCGATGCATCCCTGATCTTCGATTGCACATCTCCACGCAGATGAACATCCATAGCGCCTATGGCATCGAGGCGGCAGCATCGTTTGGTGCGAAACGGGTAACGCTTGCGCGCGAGCTCTCGCTTCCAGAGATCGATCGCTTATCGCAGAAGGCCCATTCGCTAGGGGTCGAGGTCGAAACATTCGGGCATGGGGCTCTTTGCGTATGCTATTCAGGCCAGTGCTTCATGTCGTCCATGATAGGCGGCCGCTCGGCCAATCGCGGGCTTTGTGCTCAGGCATGCAGGCTGCCCTATAAGCTCGTCGATTCGCTCGATCCCTCTCGTGACCTCAAGAGTCCTGGGGATTTCCTGCTCTCACCCAAAGACCTATGCTCGATCGATCTTCTGGATGCGCTCACAAAGGCGAATGTCGATTCGTTGAAGGTCGAAGGCCGTATGAAATCACCTGAATATGTGGCCTCGGTGGTCTCGGTCTACAGGAGCGTGCTGGATCGCTTGCGCGCGAGCATTGAAGGAGATGCGCGGTCGATCGCCGGCGATCCAGGCGAAGCAGAAGCGGCAGACCAAGTGCATCGTTTCCATGCGAGCATCAGGCCGACCGAGCATGAGAGGGAAAAGCTCGCGTCGGTGTTCTCGCGCGGATTCTCGCAGGCATATCTTACCGGTGATCGCAGCAACGATATGATGAGCTACCAACGCCCCAACAATAGAGGGCAATTCGTCGGCAGGGTGAAGACGATCCGAGATAACGTGGCTCATATAGCGTGCGAGATAGATCTCGAACCGGGAGATCTGCTGGAATTCTGGACGCGCAAGGGGAATACCGTGCATCAGCTTCCCGCCAACTTCGAAGCGGGAAGAAAGACGCTCTATATCCCGCTCGATGACCTTGATGCGAAGGTGCAGAAGAACGATCGCGTGTTCAGAGTACGAAGCGCTTCAGCAGCCTTCGAAGACGATGATCGGACTCCGCGCATACCTGTCGTAGGGCGGGCGCGCCTTCGAACCGGTGAGCCTTTGTCCATGGAGTTTCGCATCGCCACACCTGAAGAGGTGCGTAGCGCGTGTGATGCGGCACCCGAAGCAGAGGTGCTCCTCGATATCGCACAACGGCTGATCGCCGGTACCGAAGATGGATCTGGTAGCGGAGTTATCTGCGCCAAGGCGAGCGGCGTTACGGTGGAGCCGGCGCGTTCAAAAGCCATCACGTCTGATGAGGTCATAGAGCATGTTGGCAGGATGGGATCCACCCCGTTCGCGCTCTGCCATATCGATGTGGAAATAGACGACGGCGTAGGCTTGGGGTATTCGCAGATCCATCGATGCCGTGCCGAGGCGTTGGAGAATCTCAAGGCAGCTATACTTTCTGCATACAAAGGCCGTGAACTGATAAAGCCTCCATCGATCAAGCGCGGGAATCCATCTAGATGCGACCTGTCGATAGATGTTGCCGTGATAGCGACCAATCCCGATTGCGCGCGGGCTGCAAAACGTGCGGGCGCCGATTCGATCTATGTTCCGGCTCTGAACTATAAGTATGCGCAGGCGCAAACAGCAGGCGCATTGGATAGGGATCCGCGCCAAGCAGGTTATCCGAAGAACTGCAAGCTGATCATGCCCGTGGTGGATCACGATAGGATGGATCCGAAAGAGGGTGGCGGCGTCAGCATAGATGCACCTGCAAATGGCGAGGACCGTATCGGGATCGATGTTTGGGATCTCGTTTCACCGGGCGATACCGTTGTGGCGGAAAGCTTGGCGGCCATCCAACATGCTCTTGATATCGGAGCCGAGGTCGAGATCGGCTCACATCTTCCTGTTGTCAACAGATCAGCCCTCGATGTGGTCGAAGCGTTCGGGGCGAAGAGGGTCTGGCTCTCACCTGAACTGAACATCCATCAGATCGAAGAGCTATCCCAAAAAACCACCGCACCTTTCATCCTCACGGTATTCGGCGCTCAAGAGCTCATGGTCACCGAGCATTGTATGCTTATGAGCGAGGCGCCTTGCTCCGAGGACTGTGCGAACTGTGCGCGCCGTAAGAAGCCCCATGTTCTTCGAGATCGTAAGGGTTATGAATTCCCGGTCGTCACCGATTCTCTCGGGCGTTCGCATCTATACAACAGCGTGAAGCTCGATGCGGTAGGCGCGCTCGGGGAATTGATGGAAGCAGGAGTAACCTGCTTTGTGGTGGACTCGACGCTTCTGGATGCCGAGCAGACTGCGCAAGCGACCGGAAGGTTGGTTCATGCGATCAAGCAGCTTCGATCAGGTGGCAGCAATGCGGACAAGCTTCCCAATACAACCACCGGACATCTTTTCCGTGGAGTCTTATAGTTCCGATCGGATAAAACGGACATCGGAATATAGTAGAATGCAGTACTATTATTCGCATTGGAATAGAGCTAAAGTTTAAGGATGAATATGCTATCTCCTGAAGAACAACTTCACATAATCAGATCAGGCGCAGCGCAGATCGTTCCCGAACAGGCATTGCTCGAAAAGCTCAAGCGCGGCGTTCCTCTGAATATCAAGCTCGGTGTCGATCCGACCGCTCCCGACATCCATCTGGGTCACGCCGTTCCGCTTCGCAAACTGCGTCAATTCCAAGATCTGGGGCATGAGGTAACGCTCATCATCGGTGATGGCACGGCTCTTATCGGCGATCCTTCTGGGCGCAATTCAACGCGTCCACAGCTGTCTCGCGATCAGATAGCCGAGAATGCACAGACATATGTGGATCAGGCCTTCAAGGTGCTTGACCCGGCAAAGACAACGCTTCGTTACAATTCCGAATGGATCCTTGACCTCAATATGGAAGGGCTGCTGAAGCTTCTGGCGAATTTCACGGTCGCGCGCATCCTTGAGCGTGATGACTTCCATAACCGTTACACTTCCGGCCAGCCTATCAGCTTGCATGAGTTCCTATACCCGGTCATGCAGGCTTATGATTCGGTCGTTATAAAAGCCGATGTTGAGCTTGGTGGGACCGATCAGCTCTTCAATCTGCTTGCAGGGCGCGAGCTCATGGAGAAGCTCGAGATGGAGCCGCAGGTCTGTTTAACGCTGCCACTTCTTGAAGGCACCGATGGCGTGCGCAAGATGTCGAAGAGCTATGGCAACTACATCGGACTCACCGATGAGCCTGGCGACATGTTCGGCAAGGTCATGTCCATCCCTGATGAGATGATGGTCAAATACTTCCGGCTGGCATCCACCGTCGATGTGGACGAGATCGATGCGATCGAGCGCGATCTTGCGGCTGATAAGCTGCATCCGAACAAGGTGAAGCGCTCCCTTGCACGGAACATCGTCGAGTCCTATTACGATGAAGCTGCGGCTGTGGCAGCTGAAGAGGCATTCGATAAGGTCTTCAAGTCGCATGAGGTACCCGATGATATCCCTGTTTTTGAGGGTGAGCTTGCGCTGAACGATGATGGTCAGGTCTATATGGCTGCGTTTTTGAACGAGGCGGGTCTTGCGGGAAGCGCAGGAGAAGCCAGGCGCCTTATCGATGGCGGCGGGGTGAAGATCGATGATGTTGCTTTGGCGGCAAAGGAATACAACGTCGATCCCGAAAGGCTTTCAGGTGCCGTTATAAAAGTAGGGAAGCGCAAGTTCCTTAAGATCCCGAACACCGTGTAGTGGGCGTACCACATCCGCGAGCATACTGCGTAGTGGGCGGTTAAAACCGCCCACTACACTTCATCCGGATACGTTATTTGTATATCGCGCATGATCTTGTTCGACTTCGGATCGCACGCGTCCATTTCGATCGAAAAAAATAATTCAAAAAACTTTAAATTTTTCGTTGACATCCTGTTATCAAGTGAGTAATATATTTCT
>CAYXZC010000010.1:0-9521 GCA_964469815.1 uncultured Eggerthellaceae bacterium
ATTGCTTTATCAATGCCTTCCCTGTAAGCGAGCTCTTCCGGGTCGTATCCAACGACGTCAATGGCAGAAATAAGCAGAGTCTGAAGGTACTCTTTAGTACTGCTTGACGGATTGCTGCACTGCTTGGCTGCAGTTACGACTGAATCAACAGTGTTCTGATCGATCATTTGTAGTCCTTTCTAAGCGGCGATCTTCAATTGGGCCGAGACTCTATTCTCGTGAGCAAGATTTACAAAAGATGCGAGACGTAAGAGCCTCGAGGCAATACACCTGATTCCTGCATGAATGGTTACCCTTACACCCAAGCTCTTCAAAAATTTCACTTCTTCTGAGAAGATTCCGTCGCCGGATACGATGACGACTTCCTCGAATCTGGTTCCTATGCGCTCATGGCCGAGAACCTTCTTCAGGGCAATATCTGCTCCATTGTGACCTCGCTTCAGTACGATACGGGCTGAAGTCCAGGCATGTGCAGGGAATACGCTATTGCTGTGGCTTACCCCAACAACCACAAGATCTTTATCGCAGATTGAGTAAAACTTCTCGAGAGAAGACTTCACACGAACAACATCTTCTTCGGTGATGACTCCGTTGCCGATAGCGTTTTCGATGTCAACAATAAAGATCCTTCGGTGAGTGTTAAGTTCTATGCGCTTATTCATGTCTATCTCCTTTTGGTATCACGATACCAAATATAATAGATTCTTAAATTTGGCATGTCAATACCAAATATGAAAAAGTTTAAGAGAAAAGGAGAGACCCGCTTAACGGGTCTTTCTGTGTGTGACAGCGGACGTATAGCTTGTCTCGCTCGCAGTGCGGTTAAAATCGCCACTACGCATGTGATCAGGCAATGTATCCGGTTGATGCGTAGTGGCAGGATTCATCCTGCCACATGGAGCCGGATGTTATCATGCTCATACAAGAGCTAGCTTGCGAGTGTGCTGTAGGGGAACAGATGAAGAGGGTACGGTTCCCGCAGTTCGGAAGACATTGATGGCAAAGGCTGGCATAAAAAGAGCAAAGGGAAGCGACTCCGTCGCTGACCGAAACGACACATAATTGCGCCGGACAAAACGAGCATCAAGAGGTCGAATACCAAACCACTTTAGCACTCTACTGTACTAAAGTGAAAAGAAGTGATAACATAGCGCAAGCAAATCGTATATTCGACCATAGGATTGAGATGAGACCTGTCACACCTTCGGGATTCAGAGACATATTGCAAGATGAGGCTGCAGAGCGCGAGAGGATAACGCGCGCGGTGCAGGATCTGTTCGCCAGCCATGGCTTCCTGCCGATAGAGACGCCGACGCTCGAGGTGATGGATGTCGTTTCGCAAGGCGTTCGCATACCTACATCTCCTTTCAAATTCTTCGATTCAAGGGGAGATCTTCTAGCGATGCGCCCGGATGTCACCTTGCAGGTGGCAAGGATGTGCGCAACTAGATTCCCTGCATCAAGCGATCCGATCAAGATCCGCTATACGCAGCGCGTATTCCGCGAGAGCGATGAGGAGGCATCTGCGAAGCCTCGGGAGATCACGCAGATGGGGGTAGAGGCCATCGGGGCGGATGGCTCGGAGGTTGACCTGGAGCTCATAGAGCTCATGGTGGAAGGGCTGCATACCAGCGGAGTGTCCGATATCACGTTATCGCTTGCCACTGTGGCACCGCTTCGCGCCCTTCTTTCGCGCTCCGGTGCGAGCGATCAGTGGATGAGCGCCGTATTGGGGGCATACCATGAATCCAATTTCGTGGAACTGGGAAGGCTTTGCGATATCGCGAGTTGCTTATCGCCCGATCCCGGCGCGATCGCTCCTGCCTATGCCGAGGCCATTCGCGATCTTTCGCGCATCCGTGGAGGGCTGGATGCTATAGAGCGCGCACGCGAGCTAACATCGCCATTGGGCTGCGCCTGCGGTTTGGATGATCTTGCTACGATCGCCAGCGCTCTTGAAGAGCAGGGAAACTGCAGCATCCTAGTGGATTTCTCGCTCGTCAGCTCGTTCGATTACTACACTGGAGTGGTGTTCGAAGCTTATTCCCCGTATCTTGGATCCCCCTTGGGATCGGGTGGGCGATACAATACGATGCTCGAGTCATACGGCATAACATCGGCTGCTGCGGGTTTCGCGTTCTGCTTGGAGCAGGCCATGGCAGCCAATGCCGCCGAAGAGCAAGATCCGATCGGACAGGGAAAAGGCATCGACAAGATCCGAAAGCTCCGGGTGGCCGTGCCGAAAGGATCGCTCAACGCCCAAGCTGTAGAGTGCCTCGGGCAGGCAGGATATGATGTGGATGGGCTTGCCGACCCAGGCCGTCAGCTCATCGTATCCACGCCCGATGTCGACTTCATAATAGTCCGTCCCTCGGATGCGCCCGCATTCGTGGCCTACGGTGCGGCTGATTGCGGGATCTGCGGCAGGGATTCCCTGCTCGAATCCAGGGCGCAGGTCGTGGAATTGGCCGATCTGGGCTTCGGTGGTTGCAGGTTCGTCGTGGCTGAGCCGAAGGGGTCGGCGGCCAGTATCGCACAGCGATACAAGAAGCTCGGAAGCATAAGGGTGGCAACGAAATATCCCAATATCACGCTCGATCACTATGCCAAGACAGGTGTTCAGGTGGATATCGTGAAGCTCCATGGCAACATAGAGCTCGCACCGCTTATCGGTATGGCAGAGCGGATAGTGGATATAACAGCCACAGGAACCACCCTTCGCGAGAACGATCTTGAGATCGTCGAAGAGGTGCTAAATTCGACCGCGCGATTCTTCGCCAATCCCTGCGCTCTTCGCACCGATCCGCGGGTTATAGAATTGGCTCGCATTCTGGAGGATAATGCTAAGGATAAGCATTACGAACCGATCGCCGGGGCAACCGGCGCGTCCAAATAGGAAGGTATGATCGATGAGACGAATAGAACTCGGGAAAGATGAGCTGTTCACCAGTTCGCAGATCAAGCGGACAGGGGCTTTCAACGCCGATGCGCTCATGGCGGCCACACGCATCGTGGAGGATGTGCGCGAGAAGGGCGATGATGCCCTTCGAGAGCTGACTGCAAGATTCGATGGGATAGAGCTCAAAGATCTAAGGGTCGCCCAAGAAGACATCGATTCATCCTTCGATCGGGTGGATCCGGAGACCCTTGAGGCTTTGAAGCACGCGGCAGCACAGATACGCGAATTCCACGAGCGTCAGATACAGCAAAGTTGGTTCTTCGCACGCGAGGACGGCGCTATCGTGGGTGCCAAGGTAACACCTTTGGATACAGTTGGCATATATGTGCCGGGTGGACGCGCGCTGTATCCCTCGAGCGTTCTCATGAATGCGCTTCCCGCCAAGGTCGCTGGGGTGGGAAAGATCGTTTGCACAACGCCTCCGACTAAGAGCGGAGAGGTCGACAGCGCTATCCTTGCAGCTTGCAAGCTTGCCGGTGTGGATGAGGTGTATACGGTCGGCGGCGCGCAGGCTATAGCCGCTCTTGCATATGGTACGAAGAGCATCCCGAAAGTGGATAAGATCACAGGCCCTGGAAATGCATATGTGGCAGCGGCTAAGAAGATAGTATCCGGCGATGTGGGCATCGACATGATAGCCGGCCCTTCCGAGGTTTGCGTGGTAGCAGATGCTACGGCCGAGCCGCGTCTTGTCGCCATCGACCTGATGGCTCAGGCCGAGCATGACCCGCTGGCCGCATGCTATCTGGTGTGCGAGTCGGGTGAATATGCCGATAGGGTCGAGGCGTCCATCGATGAGCATCTGGCTCATTCAACCCGCGCCGATATCACGAGGACTTCCCTTGACGATCAAGGACTGATAGTCATAGTGAACGATATGGAACAGGCCGTCCAAGTGGTCAATGTCATCGCACCCGAGCATCTGGAGATGCATGTGAAGGATGCGATGGACTATGTTGGAGAGGTGAGGAATGCCGGTGCCATCTTCTTAGGTCCGTGGACTCCCGAGGCTGTGGGGGATTATGTCGCAGGACCCAATCACACGCTTCCGACAGGGGGAACAGCGCGCTATGCATCCCCTCTGTCAGTGGATGAATTCGTGAAGAAGAGCTCGATAATCGAATACAGCGCACGTGCGCTTGCAAACGATGCGAAATCCATCATGCGCATCGCGATGCATGAGGGTCTTTGGGCTCATGCCCAGTCCGTCGCGCTTCGAATGGGGCAGATGGATGTCTCGGATCTGTTCGGCAACAAGGAAAAAGCATCTCCGATCGATGGCGGACGTGCGGAATAGCGAAGCGATATGAACAAGGTCATAGGATCCGCACCACAGCTTTCAGGGATCGTTCCCTACGATCCGAAATACCTTCCGGCAGATGCCATGATGTCTGCCAACGAGAACCCCAATGATGTGGCTCCGGAGATCCGCCGCGAGATAGAACGCGCTATCCGTAAAGTGGACTTCAATCGTTATCCCGATCCTCTCGCCAACGATCTTCGGGATATGATCGCTGAGGCCAATGGGCTTAGCCGTGATTGGGTGCTCGTGGGAAACGGGGGAGATGAGCTGCTCTTCGACACAGCGCTGGCTTGGGGAGGTCCTGGTCGTAACTTCTTGAACTTCCCGCCCACCTTCTCTGTCTATGCAGCCAACGCGCGCCTTACAAATACGAATGTCGTGGATATTCCCCGCCTGCAAGATGGGCTGTTCTCGATAGATGAGGACGCATGCATGGCCGCGCTGAACGATGCGGATCGTCCTATCCATTTCACGATAATCGCCAGTCCGAACAACCCCACAGGGATGAGGAGTGATCCTGGCTTCTTGAAGCGGGTGCTCGAATCGACGGACGCATTGGTTATGGTGGATGAGGCCTATTTCGAGTTCTCGCGAAACACCATGCGACCCTATCTGGAGCAGAATGAGAACCTCGTGATACTGCGAACATTCTCCAAGGCGTTCTCGCTCGCGGGTGTGAGGCTTGGCTACATCCTTGCGCATCCGAGCGTCATCCGTGAATATCTGAAAGCGCGGCAACCCTATTCAGTCGATGCCGTCAGTCAGGCCATAGCACGTGTGGTCTATTCGAACCGTGCCTCCTTCGAGCCTGCGATAGACCGTATCATCTCCGAGCGGGGTCGTCTTGCTGAGAATCTGGGGAAGATCGCAGGTGTGAGGGTGTTTCCAAGTGATTCGAACTGGGTGTTGTTCAAGATGGAAGATGCGGGCGATGCTTGGAACTACCTTTATGACAGAGGCGTTCTCATACGCGATTTCAGCGCTTCGGCAGACCTGCCTGATTGCCTGAGAGTTACCGTGGGAACACCCGAGCAGAATGATGCGATGGTGGCGGCGCTTCGCGATTTCGTTTGCAGGAAGCCCGAGTAGCAAGGAAGCCCGAGTAGCATCGATGTGCTTTTCGAATGGATAGGAGATGAGGATGGCAGAAGCAAGACGCGCGAACATCACGCGGAAGACGAAAGAGACGGATATCGCCATCTCTGTGGATCTTGATGGTACGGGAGAATCGAATATAGATACCGGTGTGCCCTTCTTCGATCATATGCTGGATGCATTCTCGAGGCATTCCCTTATCGATATGGATGTCAAGGTCAAAGGCGATGTGGAGGTCGATGCACACCATAGCGTGGAGGATACGGGGATAGTGCTCGGTCGTGCGATAGAGCAGGCGCTTGGCGACAAGCGTGGCATAACCCGGTTCGCAAGCTGTGTTGTTCCCATGGATGAGGCGCTGATATTGGCTGCGATGGATATATCCGGACGAGGCCAGCTTCACTGGGATGAGGATATCCCGGTGGATGCGATATGCACGTTCGACACGCAGCTGGCAAAGGAATTTTTCATCGCATTTGCAACCAATGCCGGTATCACCTTGCATCTGCGCCAACTCGCTGGCGAGAATGCGCATCATCTGATCGAAGCCGATTTCAAGGCATGTGGGCGTGCGCTCAGGCAAGCTGTTGCCATAGATCCGCGGACATCCGATATGCTCCCTTCAACAAAAGGCGTGATCTGATGACATCTGCCATCCTTGAGAGAACAGAGCGCGAAGATGGGCGCTCGCCGCGCATCTTGGTGGTCGACTACCATAAGGGAAACATCCGATCCGTCGAGCGTGCGCTAGCGCTTTGCGGAGCCGATGCTTTGGTCAGCGATTCTCCACGTGATGTGGAGCGCTGCGATGCGGTGGTACTTCCAGGCGTGGGTGCTTTCACAGATGCCATGGCAACGCTTGATGAGCTGGGATTAAGTTGCGCTCTTCAGCGAGCGATCGATGATGGCAAGCCCTTTCTGGGCATTTGCTTGGGACTTCATCTGCTCTTCGAGGCAGGTGAGGAGCATGCGAGCGCAGATTCGCTCACCTGTGGGTTGGGTGTATTTCCCGGAGTGGTAGGGCGCATGCCGGATGCAGATGCGAAGGGACGAACTTATAAGATACCGCATGTCGGATGGAACAGGGTGAACATCATCGATGAGGAAGCGAAGCGAACCATCTTCTCAGGTGTCGAGGACGGGTCGTTTCTCTATTTCACCCATAGCTACATAGCGCCTACATGCGAATCGGTGATAGCGACATCGACGCATTCTGTCGAGTTCCCGTGCGCGGTTGCCAAGGATAATGTATATGGCGTGCAATTCCACCCCGAGAAGAGCTCGGATATCGGGCTTGTGATCGTTCAAAACTTCGTCAACATATCGCGCTCGATGATGGTTTGATAGGTGTTGGAGAGATAACATCGCATCCATGTTGGGATAGGATTCGCTCATCGCAGCCCTCATGTTGCTTGCGATGGTGAGAGGAAGGTCGAAGATATGTATCTGTTACCGGCTATAGACATATTGGACGGGCGTGCAGTGCGCCTTGAGCGTGGCGATTACTCGCGCGTTACCGTATACAACGACGATCCGGCTCTGCAGGCGCAGCTGTTCGAGGAGGATGGAGCAGAGTGGCTGCATGTGGTCGACTTGGATGGTGCCAAGAGCGGTGCACAGGAGAACCTATCCGTCATCGAGCGCATATTGAAGCTGACATCCTTGAAGGTCGAGGTAGGTGGTGGGGTGCGCAACATGGATGCCATCCGTCGCCTTGCCGATGCGGGAGTGAACCGCGTGGTGCTGGGAACCGCTCTTGTGAAGGATCCGGACTTCGCGATGGCTGCCCTAGAGGAATTCGGTGCGGACATGCTCGCGTGCGGCATAGATGCGAAGGATGGCAATGTGAAGGTCGAAGGATGGGTGCAAGGCGCTGAGACCTCCGCCCTTGAATTGGCTCAGAGGATGGCTGGAGTTGGATACGAGCACCTCATCTACACCGATATCGCCAGGGATGGCATGCAGACGGGCATCGCTCCTGCGGCATATGTGGAGATGTATCAGGCTTTCATGAACCCTGTCATCGCAAGTGGCGGTATATCCAGCATAGCCGATATAGAAGAGCTAGCAAAGGTCTCAGATGCCATCGAGGGCGTGATCGCCGGGCGCGCCATCTACGAGGGCGCATTCAGCGTTGCCGATGGTGTTGCGGCCTGCATGAGCACGCTTGTCGATGAGCCTGACTATCTGGAGGGATTGGAAGCACCCATCGAGCTTTGATTGGGCAACCGGGTGATAGGGATGCGTTAGTGAATTTGCCGCCTGTGGTACGCGGATCCGACCCCTGTACCAGTCGGACTAGTGAACGGATTTGAAGGATATGCTTGCCAAGAGAGTCATACCATGCATGGATGTGAAGGACGGCCGCGTTGTGAAGGGTGTGAACTTCGTCAACCTTCGCGATGCGGGAGATCCCATCGAGCTTGCCTCCCGATATGATGAGGAAGGTGCCGATGAGGTCATCTTTCTGGATATTACCGCCACAAGCGATGGTCGGGACACAACGGTCGCGCTCGCCAGCCGTGCGAGCGAGGAGCTTCGCCTCCCATATACGGTCGGAGGAGGCTTTCGCAATGTTTCTGACATACGCACGATGATCGGAGCCGGAGCCGACAAGATATCCGTGAATTCCGCTGCCGTGGCCGATCCCGGTCTCATAACTACCGCGGCGAGGGCTTTCGGCACGCAGGCTGTAATCGTTGCTATCGATGCCAAGCATGTGGATGGATCGCGCGACCGCTGGGAGGTCTATACCGCAGGTGGCCGCAATGCTACGGGCATCGACGCGGTTGAGTGGGCCAAGGAGGCCGAGCGTCGAGGAGCCGGAGAGATACTGCTCACAAGCATGGACAGGGACGGATCGCGCGAGGGTTTCGATTGCGCGCTCACTCGTGCGGTCGCCCGAGCTGTGAACATACCTGTCATCGCAAGCGGGGGTGTGGGCAAGATAGAGCATTTCGCGCAAGGTGTTCTTGAAGGCGAGGCTGATGCGGTGCTCGCAGCTAGCGTGTTCCATTTCGGTGAGATGACCATCCGCGAGGTGAAGGAAGATATGGCAAGGTACGGCATAGAGGTCAGGCTATGATGTGCGATCTTGGTGAGTTGAAGTTCGATGACAGGGGTCTTGTGCCCTGCATCGTTCAGGACGCTTCGACCCTTGAGGTGCTGATGATGGCATGGATGAGCGAAGAGAGCCTTCGCCTTACGCTCGAGTGTGGCGAGACGGTGTTCTTCTCAAGGAGCCGACAGGAGCTGTGGCACAAGGGCGAGACCAGCGGGAACGTGCAGAAGCTCATCGAGCTTCGGTATGACTGCGATGGGGATACGCTCCTTGCTCTGGTTGAACCGGCAGGACCGGCATGCCATACGGGAAATCGCTCGTGCTTCTATCGCACGCTCGCGTGATAAGGCTCGTCGCCTTGGGTGATCCCTCGGGGGTAGCTGAGCAGCGAATCGGCGCCCCATCGGCATCTGATCGGTATCTGATCGGCAATATCGATCATACTATCGATCCAAGTGCCGGCATGTTACCTCTGCAAGGGTTCTTCCGTTCAGATAATCGTTGATGGCACCCTGAAGGCCGCTCCAGATGTCCTTGGACGGGCATCCATCGGATCTGTCGCACGCGCTGAACTCGGTGAGGCACTCCATGAGTTCCAATCCATCTTCGCTCACAGACATTATGTCCGCAAGCGTTATCTCGCCAGGGTCGCGCGCAAGGCGAAACCCTCCACGTTGGCCGCGCTTCACTTCCAGCAAACCGGCATCGGTCAGCGGGGATACGACCTGTTCAAGATACTTCTTGGATATGCCTTCTTCATCGGCTATCTGCTTCATGGGTACCCAGCCATCATCATGGCGATTCGCAAGGAAGATCATGAAACGCATGGCGTAACGAGTCTTTGTCGATAGCTTCATGTCCAAAGCGCTTTCTACTCGATGCTCTTTATCAGAATGTCAACGATATCATCTTTTCGCGTTTAACCATTGACAGGTTCGTTCTTATGGATATTATAAAGTCTAGCAAAATACTAGACAAAAGTGAACGGGCATATCGAAGATAGAGGATATAGGAAAGATAGGATAGGAAATGAAACAGATATACCTTGACAATGCTTCAACGACACCGCTTCTAAGCGAAGTGCTCGATGAGATGATGCCCTA
>CAYXZC010000010.1:9531-13564 GCA_964469815.1 uncultured Eggerthellaceae bacterium
GAGGAGTTCGGCAATCCCTCGTCGCTCTATCCTTTGGGGCAGAACGCCTCTGATGCGGTTGCTGAAGCAAGGGCTAGTCTTGCGGAGCTCATTGGCGCAAAACCGTCGGAGGTCTACTTCACCTCAGGGGGTTCAGAGGCTGACAACTGGGCTTTGAAGGGCTTTGCCGAGGCGAATGCGGGCAAAGGGCGCCATATCATAACCAGTGCGATCGAGCATCATGCGGTGCTCCACACTTGCAAGCATCTCGAGCGTCAAGGCTTCGAGGTCACGTACCTTCCCGTGGATGAGCACGGTCTGATCTCTCCGACTGACCTTGAGGATGCGATCCGCGATGACACCATATTGGTCTCTATCATGTTCGCTAACAACGAGATCGGAACGATCGAGCCGATCCGGGAGCTTGCGGCAGTGGCTAAGGAGCATGGGATCGCTTTCCATACAGATGCTGTTCAGGCGTTCGGGCATGTTCCGATAGATGTCGATGATCTTGGCGTGGATATGCTATCGGCCAGCGCGCATAAGCTCGGCGGCCCTAAGGGGGTCGGGCTTTTGTATATAAAGCGCGGCATCAAGATCGAGAACTTGATCGATGGCGGCCAGCAGGAACGTGGGCGTAGGGCTACCACGGAAAACGTTGCGGGCATCGTTGGCTTTGCGAAGGCGGCCTGTCTTGCATGGAACGATATGGACAGCGAGCAGTCACGCCAGTTGGAGCTACGCGATCATGCCATCAGGCGCGTTCTTGCTGAGATAGAGCATTCCAAGCTCAATGGGAGCTGGGAGAGTCGCCTTGCGAACAATATCAACTTCTCCTTCGAGTTCATCGAAGGGGAGGGGATGCTGCTGCAGCTGGCAGCCAGAGGGATATGCGTTTCGTCCGGAAGCGCCTGCACATCGGGATCCCTCGATCCAAGCCATGTGCTTTTGGCTATAGGCCTTCCGCATGAGATAGCGCATGGATCCCTCAGGATGACGATCGGTCGGGATACCACTTTGGAGGACATCGATTTTACGATCGATGAGCTGAAGAAGGTGCTCGATCTGCTCCGCTCGATGAGCCCGTTGTATGAGGATTTCAAGCAAGGCAAATACGAGAGCATCATAGCCGGATACAAGGCAACTGGCATGGAGAACGTGAATTAGATTGAAAGAGCGCTGGGCATGGCAAGGCTTCTCATCAGTGTTGCTGTGCTTGGGTGAAGACGATGAAAGAGGTTGATGAATATGGCGATGGATTATTCCGATGCGGTGATGGATCATTTCACCAATCCGCGAAATGTGGGCGAGATCGAAGACGCCAGCGGATGCGGTACGGTAGGCAATGCGGTTTGCGGCGACATCATGAGGATATACCTTGACATTGACGATGACGGTATCATCCACGATGCGAAGTTCAAGACGTTCGGTTGCGGCGCGGCCATCGCGACGAGTTCTATGGCCACCGAGCTTGTGAAGGGAAAGACGGTTCAAGAGGCTTTAGAGGTCACGAACAAGGCCGTGATGGAGGCGCTCGATGGGCTTCCGCCTGTGAAGGTGCATTGTTCGCTCTTAGCCGAAGAGGCCATCCATGCTGCGCTTTGGGATTACGCCGAGAAGAACGGGATCGTCATCGAGGGATTAGAGAAACCGGTTTCGGACATCTCGGAGCACGATCACGGAGTTGCCGATCCCGAGGACTGATCGAGCGAACAGGACTCCTTCTTGCGCATCTGCTCTTTGCAGCGTTTTGTGTTCTGCGCATACACGATCATCACGAGCACGGCGGCCAAACCGCACATGATCGCAAGGATGAGATAGGTGAGCTCATAGCTTCCCAAGGCTGCTTTGAGCATCCCTGGCATCATGTTGAATATGAACGCTCCCAATGCATACGATATGTTCAGGTTCTTCGTGATCCGCATCCTGTTGGGAACGCTGGATAATTCGAGCGACCATATCGCAAGCCCGGTCGTGCCGATTGAGCAACCAAGTCCGATCAGAACGCTTGCGAAGAATGCTGCCCATTGACCCCATTGACCGACCATGAATCCCGATAGCAGTCCGAGTATCAGTATCACGAAGAAGACAAAGCTCGCATTCCTCGTTCCTATGGCATCGAATGTCCATCCTGAGAGAAGCTTGCTCGCTGTCAGCACGGCTCCGCAGATCGATGTGAGCGCTGCCGCCACAAGCGTGGCTATGCCCGATGATGTCATGAGAACGGTAAGATAGCTCATAGCCACAACATTCACCGCCCCTATGAGCATGCAAGCGAACTCCATGATCCTGCGCTCGCTTGCCGGCATGTCACCTGAAGCTATGCACACATTGCCCTTGCGCTTATGGATGAACCTGTCCTTCATCGTTATGGGTGCAAGACCTACGTCGGATGGTTTGTTGCGCACTAGGATGAGAAGCAGGATGGCCAAAACGATAGCCGCCGCACCCTCGATGCAGAACGCCGCTTCCAAGCTAAATTTCTGGATGATCTCGACGGCGGCTACAGGGATCAGGATGGATGCTATCCCGCTTCCTGTTCCGGCTATCCCGATCACCCCTCCGAAATGCCCACGAAACCAACTCCCTATGAGAGTGGTTATGGCCACCATGCCTCCCAAGCCATACCCGACACCTGTGAAGATAGCTCCGATGCAAAGGATGAGAAGGCTGTTGGTGATGTGGAATCCTACCAGCGAGAAGATGATGAATCCGATAGCTGTGCAAAGCGATGACGAGAACAGACCGATCCTCACATCAAGGCGTCGATAGTAGGATGCAACGAACAGCATCACGATCAGGGATACGAACGTCCTGATGGTGAGGACGAAAGAGCCGCCGGTATCGCTAACGTCGGGAAGCGCCACAATGTATGGTTGATATACGTTGAAGGACGTGGATGCCATGCCTTGGTTCACGAAGAGTGCCAAGAAGCATGCAAGGATAATGATCTTTTTATAACGCCGCTTCATGCATTCGATCATAATCGTTCGGCGTGCGAACGGGCTCAGCGGCCAACATCGTTAGCCGCATCGTTACCGGACGAACCTTAGGTGAATCGATGGGAACGATGTGTGGATCGATGCCATCGATTAGGCAGATCTGAAGATCTGCGCTACGAAACCGTCATAGCTCTGGCAGATCTGAAGATCTGCGCTACGAAACCGTCATAGCTCTGGCAGATCTAAAGATCTGCACTACGAGACAAAGCAGATCTGAGGATCTATTCGAACATGGCGGTGGTCAGATATCGCTCGCCGGTGTCAGGAAGCAGCACGACGATGGTCTTACCGCGGTTCTCTTCACGTCTTGCGATCTCGGATGCGGCAAAGACAGCGGCTCCCGAGGATATTCCAACCAAGAGCCCTTCGTGAGCGGCAAGCTCACGGCCGGTTCTGAAGGCATCCTCATCGGCTACTGTGATTATCTCATCGTAGATGGAGGTGTCGAGGGTTTCCGGAACGAAGCCGGCGCCGATCCCCTGTATCTTGTGCGACCCGGCGCAGCCTTGCGAGAGCACCGGCGATCCTTTCGGCTCGACAGCAACTATTCGAACGTCAGGGTTCTTCGATCTAAGGTATTCCCCAACGCCTGTGATGGTGCCTCCGGTTCCTATGCCCGCTACGAAGATATCAACATCTCCGTCCGTATCCTCCCAGATCTCAGGGCCGGTCGTTGCCTTATGGATGGCTGGATTGGCTGGATTCGAGAACTGCGATGGGATGAAGGAGTTCGGGATCTCGCGCGCAAGCTCTTCGGCCTTGGCGATCGAGCCTTTCATCCCGAGCGTGCCATCGGTCAAGACGAGCTCGGCTCCGTAGGCCTTCATGAGATTGCGACGCTCGGCTGACATCGTATCGGGCATGACGATCATCACGCGGTTGCCTCGTGCTGCGGAAATGGCTGAAAGCCCTATGCCGGTGTTTCCCGAAGTCGGCTCGATGATCACGGTATCCGAGTCCAAGATGCCCTTCGCTTCGGCATCATCCAGCATGGCAAGAGCCACTCTGTCCTTGACCGAGCCGGCCGGATTGAAGTATTCGAGTTTTGCAAT
>CAYXZC010000010.1:13574-13839 GCA_964469815.1 uncultured Eggerthellaceae bacterium
AGTACTCCACTTTCCCGATGATCCTTGCATCGAGGCCGTGGTTCTTCTCGAAGTTCACAAGCTCCAATAAAGGGGTATGCCCGATGAGCTCAGTGATGCTCTTATGGATCGTCATCTCTATTCTCCTGGATGATCGAATGATGCTCTTTTCGATGCTCTTTTCAAAAGCGCGCCTATAAGCCTTGCATGAACAAAGATAGAACAGAAGGAAGGGCGATGGTCATATGAAAACCCGATATACGAAAAAGAGATGGCGAGACGCGCG
>CAYXZC010000010.1:13849-43438 GCA_964469815.1 uncultured Eggerthellaceae bacterium
CAAAGCTTGAAAAGGGGAGAGAACGATGACCCTCTAAGCTACATGCTCGCGTAGCGGACAAGGTTCACAGATAGCTTATCGATGAAGCGTTTCTCGAGGTCAGCCGGCTGCCATCCGCGTCTGCATACGTATCCGATATGTAGGTCGATATCCGTGATGAGGGGTACGGTCTTGAGGAATGCGCCATCGGAAATTCCGACGAGGATGCCGCTCGTTATGGTGTATCCGTTCAATGCCACAATGAGCTCGGATAGCGATGCGCGGTCGGTGCATGCGATGGTCTTCGACCTCGGAGTGCCTGCCAGAGCCTCCTCGCAGAATTCCACCGGGACGCCTTCGCCTTGATCGAAGTATATGTATGGCCAGTCCGCCATCATCTCCAAGCTGAGCGCCTCTGCGTTCACCATAGGATGGCTCGATGGCAACGCCACCATCGGTGCGCTTTGGATGAGCTCGTGAAACTCAAGCCCGGCCTCATCGAAGGCCTTATCGAGGGTATCTTTGGTCTGTGCGGTGCGAACCATCACGCCAACATCGCTAAGCCCGCTAGAGACGTCTTCGATGACCTGGGCGGTCGTTCTGTCATAGAGCGCGTAGTGGAACTCATCGCCGCCTGTTGCAAGGACAACTTGCGCGAATGTCTGCACATCGAAAAGATAGTGTTGTCCTGAGATTGAGAATCGATCTGACATTTCCTTACCTTTCATTTCGAAGGGGTGTTATGGCTATCGATGATGGCGATGGAGCCTCATCCGTTTTATAGGCGCATATCATCCACGTTGCCATCATCGCGGTATTGGTGCTAGCTCTTCTTCCTCTCATCGATGAATCGTGATGCCTTGTGCTCACTCGAGGTTCCGAGCTTTCCTGCATCATAGACTATCACGCGAGCCGGGCGCACTCCTGTGTGCGCTTTAAGGGCTGCTTCGAGCCTGCGCTCCACCTCGTCATATGGCTCTTCCGAACCGATGGCACGCTCGACGGAGACCTCATAGCGCGTTGTGTAGTTCTCGTCATAGACACGGATGGAGTATTCGCCGGTCAGTCCCTTCTCCGCGCGTACCACGTATTCGATATCCGTGGGAAACACGTTCACGGCGCCAACGATGAACATCTCGTCCTTGCGCCCTGTTATGTGTATGCGCGCAAGGGTGCGTCCGCATTCGCATTTATCGGTGGAAACGTATCCGATATCGCCTGTGCGGAAGCGGATCATCGGGCGCGCTTTCTTCATGAGCGTAGTATATACGAGCTCGCCCATCTCGCCGGGTTCGAGCACTTCTCCCGTCTGCGGATCGACGGTCTCCACCAGGATCTGATCCTCGACGATGTGAAGGCCGTCCTTGGCTTCGCACATGGCGGCACATGCGCCATAGATATCGGACAGTCCGAAGAAGTCCACGACCTTCGCATCCCAAAGATCCTCGATCGCCTCACGAGTGGACTTGATGGAGCCTCCGGGCTCTCCAGCGACGATGATGGTGTGGATGTTGAAATCCTTTCGCGGATCGAAGCCCTTCTCCTTCGCTTTCTCGCCGAGCTGCCAGGCGTAGGATGGTGATGTCCAGATGATCGTCGGCTGGTATTGCTTCAGCACGAAAAGGAGCCTGTCGGATGGGACGGCTCCCACCCAAATGGCAAGCGCGCCGAGCCTTTGCGCACCGATAACATCGGGGCCTCCCACGTATAGAGCGAAGTTCAATCCATGCACGTAGCGATCGTTCGGGCGCATTCCCGCCTGCCAGAAGAGCCTTGCCTCCGTATCTTGCCAAAGGTCGAAATCCTCTTGGGTGAAGGGGCTTTCGGTTGGAACTCCGGTGGAGCCGGACGAGGTGGCCATGAAGATGACATCCTCTTCCGGAACCGAGCACATCTCGCCGAAGAAGCTTCCGACGTGCTGGGTATCGCGTTCGGTCTTCTTGTCGATGAAAGGGAATCTCTCGATATCGGCAAGCGTTTCTATGTCATCGGGGCTGACCCCTGCCTCATCGAATGATCGCTTGTAATAGACGGTGTTGTCGTATGCGTAACGAACCATTTCGCGCAAACGATCGAGCTGCATGGCCTCGAGTTGTTCACGGGGCATGCATTCGATCTCGGGATCGTAGCATTTCTGATCGTAGGGTATGTCTTTCTTTGCCATTCTCGTCCTCCGTTTGATGATGCTCTTGCGTCGTGTCCTTCCTTGAGCATTGCGCTGATACGGACGCTTGGATCGCATTGCCGCATGTTCGCTTCGCCGTTATCGTGAGAATCGATGGTCGAGCCTCGATGTTCGCAGCTCTCGAAAAGATCAAGACCTATACATGAAACAAAAAAGATGCGGTTTACGCAATGGTTTTGGCTATTGAATGATTTGCAAGGTTGCTATCGGGATAACCGATAGATGTCTGATAGTCCCGCGTAACGTGCTAAGATATCACAGGTCGATCTAGGGTGGATAGTGGCTATCCATGCGCGATCGGATGAATCAACGACCTACTGCATGCAAATGTTGGGATAGATCTAAGGAGCCTCTTATGACAAAGGGAACCTATTCTTTGACAACGCCGATCTACTATGTGAATGCGGCACCGCATCTTGGCACCGCATACACCACCATTGCGGCCGATGTTGTCGCGCGCTATCAGAGGATGAACGGGTTCGATGTGGCCTTTGTCACGGGCATGGACGAGCACGGGCAAAAGGTGGCCGATACCGCCGCAGAGCGGGGGATGGATCCGCAGAGCTGGTGCGATTCGATGGAGCCTGCGTTTCGCGATGCATGGAAGATGCTCGATATAACCTATACCGATTTCGTGCGCACCACAGAGCCGCGCCAAGCAAGGAGCGTGGCTGATTTCTGGCAGACCATCTACGATGCCGGCTACCTCTACAAGGGAACCTATGAGGGTTGGTACTGCGTTCATGAGGAAACCTACTATGCCGAGAGCGATCTTGAGAAGGACGAGGATGGAGCATTCATCTGTCCCGATTGCAAACGCCCTGTTCAGCTGATGTCATCAGGTGAGGAGAACTGGTTCTTCAAGCTATCGGAGTTCCAGGAGAAGCTGCTCGCTTTCTATGAGGAGCATCCTGAGTTCATCCGACCGGAGACCAGGCGCAACGAGATCGTATCGTTCGTATCGCGCGGACTGAAGGATCTCTCGATATCGCGATCGACCTTCGATTGGGGTGTGCCGCTGCCTTTCGACGAGGGGCATGTTGCCTATGTTTGGGCAGACGCGCTCATCGCATACCTCACAGGGATCGGATACGCCGATCCGGATCGTCCGGGTCAGTTCGAGTCCTTTTGGCCGATGAACTACCATTTCGTCGGCAAGGACATAATCCGCTTCCATTGCGTCATATGGCCTGCCATGCTCATGGCGGCAGACCTTCCGATAACGCATACGGTGTTCGGGCATGGCTTCCTTCTCACCCAGGGCGAGAAGATGTCGAAGAGAAAGGGAAACGCTTTGAAGCCGGCCGATCTTGTGAAGGTGTTCGGGGTGGATGCATATCGTTACTACTTCATGAGCGATGTCCAGTTCGGCCACGATGGTTCCATATCCATGGAGCGCATGGTGCAGGTGTACAACAACGAGCTTGCCAATACCTGGGGCAATCTGGTCAGCCGCGTGATGAACATGACGAAGAAGTACTTCGATGGCAAGGTTCCTTCCAAATGCGAAGGAGCCGCCGATAATCCGCTGCGGGATATAGCCGAGGGGCTCTACGCGCGATACGACACAGCGCTTGCCGAGGTGGACTTCACAGCTGCTGCCGATAGCGTACAGGAGCTCGCGCAACGTGCGAACCGCTATATCGAGGAGACCGAGCCGTTCAAGCTCGCGAAGGACGAAGCGCGCGCAAACGAGCTATCGTGCGTGATGTACAACCTTCTCGAGGCGATCCGCATAATCGCGCTGTACATGGCGCCTTTCATGCCGAACACTTCTGCTGAGGTGTTCTCGCGCCTATCGCTCGGGGGGATCTTCGATATCGTGGATATCGAAGGCCAAAGCGCTTGGGGACTTTTGCCCGAGGGTAACCCCATCGAGGTCGGGACGCCTTTGTTCCCTCGTCTTGACGTGGATGACCTTCCGGAATTCGAATAGATGGACGTTTTGCCAAGATGTATGACGAGCCGATCTTCGAAGACGAGTTCTTCCATCGAAAGCCGAAGAAGGGCAAAGGACAGTGGACGATCCAAGACGCTCCTTCGTCGCTTGTTCCCATAGCCGATACGCATGCTCACCTGGATATGCTCGCAGATCCGGCGCTTGCGCTTGCGCGTGCGGGAGTCCATAACATCAGATTCGTGGAAGCCATGGTCGACCCGCTATCTGAGGAAGGTCTTGGGACATACAGGCTCTTGGACGAGTGGCTGTTGCGCGCCAATGTCCTCATCCGACATATGTCCACAAGGATCTGCGGGCAAGGTTGGAACAGCGTTCCGAAGGTGCGTATCAGCATAGGTGTCCATCCGCATGAGGCAAAGGATTACACATCTGACACGGAGCGCGCCATACTGGATGCGGCGCGTGATCCGAGAACATCAGCGATAGGCGAGATAGGGCTCGATTACCACTATGACCTTTCCCCGCGTGATGTCCAAAAAGAGGTGTTCACCAGACAGGTGAGGATAGCCAAGGATCTTGGCCTTCCGATCATCTTGCATGTGAGAGAGGCGTTCGATGATGCGTTCTCGATAATGAGGGAGGTAGGATTCCCCCATGCCGGATGCTTGCTGCATTGCTACACATCCGATGCGAAAGAGATCGCTCGCTGGGTGGATGCGGGGTGCTACATCGCTTTCGGAGGTGCTCTAACTTTCAAGAATTCCGATGATATCCGCGCTGCGGCGCGAAAGGTTCCCATAGATAGGCTTCTTACCGAGACCGATTCGCCGTACATGGCACCAGCGCCTTTCAGGGGGCAGAATTGCGAGCCCGCGCATGTCCTTTGGAGCGCCATGGCTCTCTTTGCGCTGCTGCATTCCAAGGATGAAAGCGACAACTCTGCAGATGCGCTCTCGAATCGATACATGGTCTATTCATCTGAAGAGGAGAAGGCCATGCGCGGCTTCTTCACGATGACCTTCGAGAATGCGCTTAGGCTCTTGGATCAAGATCCCAAGCCTTACCAAACGGAAGGAAAGACAGATTGCATAGAACCATCCTAGTGGGCTCTCCGCGGGAGAACGGCCGGAGCGCCTCCATCGCATCACAGATATTCGATGCATGCATCGATGAGTGTCCTGACGATAGCATCTCTGTCGTATCCGTGGCAGGCATGGAGATATCGGGGTGCATCGGCTGCGACCTTTGCAAGAAGGTTGATGCTAAAGGTGCTTGCGAAGGTGAAGCACAGATCGGCAGCAAGGTCGGTGAAGGCGATGATGAGCCCAATGGGAGCGCCAAGCTGAGCGCCGACAAGGCTGATGAGGATGCCGATCCACCTTTCGAGCTTGAAGCGAGCAAACCTGTGAGCGAATCCGATTCGAAGCTTCACCAGTGCTTCATGCAAGACGACATGAGGATCGTACGCGAGCATGTGGATGCAGCAGATGAGCTTATCGTTGTGTGCCCGGTCTATTTCGCGGGCGCGCCTTCGCAGTTCAAGGCACTGCTCGATCGGATGCAGCCGTATTTCTGGTCGGATCTTCGCAAGAAGGGCTCGCGTCCTATGCTCTTGCACATCGTCGGAGAGGGGAACGACCCTTTCGGCTTCGAACCTTTGGTCGGGTCTATTCGCTCGGCGCTTTCGGTTGCAGGCTTTGCGCTCGATACCGTCTATGATTGGGTGGGATGCATCGATCGCGCAGGCAATATCGAGAGGGATGCCCAGGAGCTGCGTTTCGATGGGTAGGCTATCGGATCTTGCCACTCCTAGCGCCACAAGGGATATCCTGGATCGCTTCGGGCTTTCTCCTAAGAAGTCGTTCGGGCAGAATTTCCTTGTCAATGATGATGTGATAAGAAAGATAATCGAGCTTGGAGAAGTCGGGCTGGCTGATACGGTGCTCGAGGTAGGGCCAGGTATCGGTACGCTCACAAATGCTCTGCTGAAAAGGGCTCAGGATGTTGTTGCTGTCGAGCGCGATCCCGATCTTCATGAGGTGCTCGCACATACGCTCCTGAGCTTCGAAGGCCGCTTTCATCTCATCAGGAAGGATGCGCTCGATCTGAAGGTTTCCGATCTGGGCGACAAAATACCCAACAAGTTCGTGGCGAATCTGCCGTATTCGGTCGCAGCTACTTTGGTGCTCGATTACTTCTGGCGATTCTCAAGCTTGCAAAGCGCGACCGTGATGGTTCAAAAAGAGGTTGCGGAGCGCATGATGGCCTCACCCGGCACCAAGGATTATGGTGCCTATACGGTGAAGCTATCCATGTTGGCAAAACCTGTGGGGTCGTTTCTCGTGAAGCCGGATAACTTCATGCCCAGACCGCATGTGGATAGCATGGTCATCCGCTTGGATAGGACGTGCAGCATAGAGGATGAGCAACAACGCGAATTGGTGGACATCGCGACCATAATGGCCGATGCCGCCTTCGCCTCACGTCGAAAGACGATAGCCAACTCGATGCGCACATATCTGAAGGGGAGAGGGCATGTGCATGATCGCATCTTCGGTTCGCTGCCTGCGCTTTTCGAAGAGGTGGGGATAGATCCGAAGGTTCGCGGAGAATGCCTTACGGTCGATCAGTATCTCGATCTTGCACGCGCCTTCATGGATAAGCTGGCATAGGCCTGCAAGAAGGATCGCTGGGGTAAGGATAACTGTCGATGTCATCCTGAGCAAAGCGAAAGATCCTTTTGTCATGCGTCACATGCTTCCGGTATATGTCTTATGCATAAGATTCGAAGGGTTGTGCCCAAAGATGACATGCAAGTTAACATTCGTAGTGCAGATCTTCAGATCTGCCCAAATCGTGATCCCGCAACGATCCTAGGCTACGCTCATCATAGATCCTTGGCAGCCTTCAACCCATATGCACCATCTGCGCTCATGACCGCTACACGGACTGCCTGCTCCATCGTCTTTGCCGCCAACATGCCAACGACATTCGTATCCGCCTCGACCTTGCGGGATGCCATCACGAAGATGGTATCGCCATCGCCGAGCGTATGCACGGGTTCGATAGCGCGTGCGTATCCATCCTGTGCGATCTGAGCAACTTTCGTGGCTTGTGCCTTCGATAGGTCGGCGTTTGTCAACACGACACCTAAAGTGGTGTTCTTCACAGGAGTATCGGTAGGGGTATCGGATGCGGATGCGCCCGACATCGCAGAGCTGACCATCGCTTGAGCAAAGGCAGCATATGGATCCAAGATATCCCCATCTTCTGTAACAGGGCCAGCAAGCCAATTGCCGTCCTCGCTTTTGATACTACCGGCGGCATTAACGGCAACGCACGATATCACGACGACATCTCCTATCTTCATCCCGAACCAACCGAATCCGGACTTCATGGCCTGAGAAGGAAGCCCCATCTTGCCCACCGTGGCACCGCATCCGGCTCCGACATTCCCGCATGCAAGGGATGCATTGCCTTGTGAATCGAACGCTTCGATGCAGGCTGCCCTTCCCATCTCCTTGTGCGGCCATGTGTTCTTCCCAATAAGAAGGTCGAAAAGGCACGCTGCGGGAACGATGGGAACGCACGCGTTTGCGATCTTGAAGCCGATATTCCTTCCGGCGAGCTCTTCCATCACACCGCAAGCTGATTCCAGGCCAAAGGCAGACCCTCCGCTTAGAACCACTGCATGAACATCCTGGATCATATTTTCCGGCTTGAGAAGGTCGGTCTCGCGCGTCGCAGGCCCACCTCCTCTGACATCGACAGCGCAAGCCGCGCCTTCAGGAGCGATGAAGACCGTGCATCCGGTCGCAGCTTCGACATCTTGTGCATGGCCTACTCCGAATTCAGGTAGATCGGACAGATCGGCTTTCTCGAACATGATGGATCCTTTCTTCTTGTACTCAACCATGATAACCGTTCATTGCTAAAAACAACCGTTCACCGCTCAGGGTGTAATATATCTGCGTTCAGAATAAGGTTTCAGAGTCTTGGAGGTTTTTAGTATGGATTTGGTAAAGCAGGCAGAGATTGTCGATACCATTCATGATACTTTAAACGATTTCGTAGGTCAGCGTATAAAAGTTCGTGCAAATATGGGGCGTTCTAAGATCGTCGAGAGCGAAGGGGTCCTCACGCAAGTCCATCCGCGGTTGTTCATCATGGAGGTCGATCGCAAGCGTGGACGCACATCCCGTCAGTCGTACCAGTTCGCCGATGTTCTTACGGGAACGGTCGAGCTCTCCCAGGGCGGCGAGCCGATCTTCGGTGTATTCGTTGATGACACTCCAATGGAGCCTTCTCCAGAAAACGTCATGCTCTTTTCCGATGAGGAAGAAAGAGTGCTCTCGTAGCGGTTTTTCTGGTATCATCTTATTTCGCGCTGTAAGCGCATATATGGGGGCGTAGCTCAGTTGGGAGAGCGCCACGTTCGCAACGTGGATGTCGTGGGTTCAAGTCCCATCGTCTCCACCATGTAAGTTCAGAGGATTCCAACGGGGAATCCTCTTTTTCTTTCGTGAGTAATATCCTTTGGTAGGATGGAGATCTAGTGGAAGATCCCAAACAAAAAGAGGATTGGTATTTCGGCTTGGAGGAGTACGTCCGCCAAGGAGAGCCGGATGCACGAGATAAGAGCAGCGCTTGGGTCACAGCTATAGGACTTCAAGCTGTGGACGGCCTTAAGCCTTCCAAGTATCTTCTCGAGACAGCTAGGATGCATATCGAAGGCTCGCTTACCATTGATCAGGTTCAAGAGCGGGTGAGCTCTTATTATAAGAGCAAAGAGGATCGCACTAAGGATGAGCTTGAGAGCGAAGAGGCTGATATCGTTTCTTCGCGGATCGCTGAGATCCTTGGCGAGGAAACATTCAACTTCTCACCTGCGGAGTTAAGGTCCATACATGGGCGTCTTTTTAAGGGGCTTTTGGACGAAGCAGGTCATTACAGGAAATACAATATCTCCAAAGAAGAATGGGTATTGAATGGGGATACGGTTCGCTATTCATCTTGGGAGAGCATAGCTGACACCGTAGAATACGATCTCGATCGTGAGAGAGATCTGTCCTACGAAGGGTTTTCGGATGCCGATATCGTAAAGCGCATAGCGTCCTTCTCATCTGGGATATGGCAGATACATCCGTTCTGCGAGGGCAATACGAGGACTACCGCGGTCTTCATCATCAAGTATCTGAAATCCATGGGATTCGATGTGAAGAACGATGCTTTCGCGAATGATTCGTGGTATTTCAGGAATGCTTTGGTCAGAGCCAATTACAACAACGTGAAGGAAGGGATACATGCGTCTTCTTCCTACCTTGAGCGTTTCTTTGAGAATCTCCTATTGGGATCTGACCATGAATTGAAGAATCGTTTTCTGCACATCGATCAGGCATAAGGTAGAGAGTACTTTGAAGCTAATGTAGCTAATGCTGCTAAACCCTAAGTAAGCAGTTTGCAAAATACATACCAGTGGTTAGCATGAGGGCAATTGTGTGACCCTTTGTCTCCCTTTGTCTCTTTGGAGAACAATCTATCATTTTGCAAATTAGAAGCCTTCGGTTATTCATTGGATGAGTTTCTGTTCTTTGGCGGCTATCCGGGCTCTGCGCCTTTGAAGGCTCAAACAGATAGATGGTTCGCATATATGCACAGCTCGATAATCGAACCTACGCTCACACGGGATGTCCTCGAGATGGAAACGGTGCGCAAGCCCGCGTTGCTTCGAGCGTTGTTCGAAGTAGGTGCTGCCTATTCCTCTCAAGAGATCTCTTACAGAAAACTTCTTGGTCAGCTTGATGATAGGGGAAACACGGAAACCGTTTCGCATCATATGACATGAGGAATAGACCCTTATAACATAGCGATGATATGGTTGTTGTGATCGGTCGAGTGTTTCGATAATAGGGGACATAGTGCTGTTCTCATCCGCCCCCAGTTCTCATCCATGGTATCTTTGCTTGCAGATTCATGATTTGAAAATTTTGCTTCAGCGTCTTCTGAGGGAATCGATCGCAACTAAGGCAAGCCCACACCAAATGCAACCGAAGCAAACGGCATGGGCGAGCGTGAATGGCTCGCCGAACGCGAACACGCCTACAAGCAGTGCGAGCGTAGGGCTCACATACTGCAAGAATCCCAGCATTGAAAGGGGTATCGAATTCGCGGCCTGCGCGAACAGGATGAGGGGTATGGCGGTAACAGCGCCTCCTCCTATGAGCAAAAACGTGGTCTTCCATCCTTCCAAAGACTCCATCTCACCTAGGAAACCATGACCTCCGATCGCGAAGGCGAGGATAATGGCGAACACGATCGCCACCGGTGTCATGACGGCACTCTCAACGGCGATCGACTCTATAGCAGGATAGTTCCCTCGCTTCTTGATAGCTCCGTATAACCCGAATGTAAGCGCAAGTGCGATCGCTATAACCGGGAAAGAACCGTATCCGAATGTGAAGAAAATGATACCTGCCGCGCAGAGCGCAACTGCGATCCATTGAAGTGGCGTCAATCTCTCGTGAAAGCAAACCATTCCCAAGATGATCGAAATAAGCGGATTAAGATAGTAGCCGATAGATGTTTCCAGGACGTGACCTGTTGACACAGCGATGATGTACAGGCTCCAATTCAGCGTGATGAGGATGGAGGCGGGGATAAGGAAACGCATCGCGCGCCGATCTTTGAACAGCGTCCAGAATCTTTTATGGAGCAAGCCGCACACGAAAGCTGTGAACGCGAAGCACCAGATTATACGCTGCGCAATGATCTCATAGGGATCCACATCGCTCAAAAGACCCCAATACAGCGGAAAGAACCCCCATAGCACATAACAAGCAAAGCCTGTGAGGATACCGATCCTCTCACGCTTGATGTTCGCGTTGTTCTTTTCGTAAGAGTTTTGCTGCATCTTCTCATCTTAGAGCATATCGGCCGTGAATGATCGCATGTTCGTAAAGCTGCTTTGTGTTATCCGATCTGTTTTGAGCAAAAATGTTCTACTTGACATATAACAATTATCGCAATAAATTGTTATACAATATATAGAACAAATCGGCGAGGAAAGAGTCTGATGGCCATGATCGTCTTCATAAGAGAAGGTATCGCGACTGGTCTAGCCTGCTTCATGCATCTTCTTCCAATAACTGAAGGATCAAAGTCAAGGATTCAAAGGTCAAGAAAACAAAGTTCAAGCGCCAAAAGGTCGATCCTTTTTGATTGACAGAAGCTGAAAAAGAATCGAATAGATGCAAGAACAAGCAACCGAAGGAGGGGGTGCTCAATGAAGCGCATCCAAAAACATCTGTCCCAATATCGTGTGATCGTCTACTGCATCACTACATTCGCGCTCACATGGGGGGTTCTGGTTTGCTGCCGTATACCCGCGCGCCCTGCCGCTGATGGAGGCGGGCAAGAGCGTCTTCTCCGATTCCATCACCACGATGTTCCTCATAGGTGTGGCGAATCCTTTCGTGGGACCCACCGCAACGGGCATCATCGGAGGGATCGGCTTCATCGTGGTTGGTGTGTTCTGTCTGATCTCGCTTCGAAAAGTGCCCATTGCGCTTGTGGATGACACAAGGGAAGGCGGATTGGGCTGATAAGATATTGCAAATCAGACTACAACCACTACAAGACATGTGCTACTATATGACCCAACACTATTAGACCTAGTCGAACGAGTGTGAATGGGAATCCTATTTTGGATGGCCTGGGACACGGCTAGATCGATGGAAGGGGAAGGAAACAGGATGAAGAATATCTCGAGGCGTTCTTTCTTGGGTCTTACAGGAGCGGTGGCGCTTTCGATGGCTGGAGGCTCGATGCTTAGCGGATGCAGCGGGAACGCGAATCCGACCTCATCGGCTGCGAATTCCTCTGCAAGCACTGCAGCAGAAGCATTCATGACCGAGGGCAAAGGTCAGCATATCATCATAGGGCGCAGGGGAAAGCTGTTCAAGATCGCCCCGACGGTCATCGCCGAGAATATGGGATATTTCGAGGAGGAAGGATGCGATGTCGAATTCCAGCAGGTGGAGCTTGCTGAGGGTTTCGCCGCCTTGTCCACCGGCAATCTAGATGTGATGCTCGTGGGAACCGTGCAGCCTCTCGAATACATCGCCAAGGGAACCCCGATGTACATCTTCGGTGGAACCGTCTTGAACGGCACAGAGATGCTCGCCGGGCCCGATTTCGGCACCAAGCTCGAGAGTGCTGACAGCTTCAAAGGCCTCACTATCGCCTATCATAGGCCAGAAACAGGCCAAGTTGCCTTCCGCTCTTGGCTGAAGGATCAAGGGCTCGATATCGATGGCGGCGATGTGGCCTTCATCCCGCTCGATACCGAGCAAGCGCAGATCGAGGCCATCTTGAAGGGTGAAGTGGATATGAGCCTCACCAACAATGCTTTCGGGTATATCAATCGCGATCGTGGCATTCAGGTGGTGGGTCTTGTTAAGGATTTCACCGGCGATTATCCGTGTTGCAGGCAAAACGCATCTGAGAAGGCATACAAGGAGAAGTTCCTCTCGCTAGTGGATTTCGAGATAGCCCTTCTTCGTGGGTATAAGGTGTTCAAAGAGCAGCCCGACGTGGCCATCCCGATGCTCGTTGAGTATTCGGAGCAGTCTGCCGACTACATAGATGCCGCTCTTTATGGAACAGATGATTACGAAGCAGCCATGCAATTGCTCCCTGATCCATGTCGCGATGCTACACTTGGTTTCTACGAGTCCTTGAAGGATGTGAATCAATTGAGCGAATCGGCTCCCTCCGCCGATGATTATGTGGTCACGAGCGTTTATCGCAGCGCCCTTGATACACTTATGGATCGTGAGCCGGATGAGCAGTTCTGGAAGGATCTTGATGCCATCTATAAGAAGCAGAACGTCTAGTTCGCATCCGGTATCAAGACCGGTCAGAATCTAGGATGAGAACAGCGGCATTTCGTGCGAGAGCATGAAGTGCCGCGATCTTGTCTTTTGATCGGTTGGAAGAACAGGCTAGGGAAGAAGGGGCATGATCTCGAGATGAGCGCCATCGATATCAAAGATGTCTCATTCGCCTATGATGACGATGTCTCGACCAAAAACGAACAGGAGCCGGTGCTCCATGATATCTCCCTTTCCATTCCTGCGGGTCAGTTCCTCTGCATCGTGGGTCACTCGGGTGGCGGGAAATCGACCCTGCTGCGTCTTCTTGCCGGACTGAGCAAGCCCACAGAAGGCTCCATCGAAATAGATGGCAAACCTGTGGAAGGCCCTGGTCTTGATAGATCGATAGTATTTCAGAACTATTCCCTCTTCCCGTGGATGCGGGTGAAGAAGAACGTGGAATTCGGCATCGAGCAGGCCAACAAGGAGCTGGGTCGTGGTCTTTCCAAACGCGACATCGCGCTCATCGCCGATAAGCACCTTGAGAGCGTCGGCATGCTCGAGTCGCAGAACAAGTATCCCTATCAGCTCTCAGGCGGTATGCAACAGCGTGTGGCCATAGCGCGTGCGCTGGCGATGGATACAGAGATCATCCTCTTCGACGAGCCCTTCGGTGCACTCGATGTACGGACGAGGCGCGAGCTTCAGGATCTGGTATCGAAGCTCTGGGATTCGGGGGAAAGGCGCAAGACGGTCGTGTTCGTGACCCATGACATCTCCGAGGCCATCCTTCTGGCGGATCGCATCGCATTCATGGCCGGCGGCAGGATCATAGCCGATATACCTGTGGGCCTTCCGCGGCCGAGAACGGCGCTCATGATAACGGAGAAAGAGAAAGCCAAACTCATCCGACAACAGTTGATGGATCTGTTCTATGAGAATCCCGGTTTTGCCGAGGAGATGGAAGCGCTGCGCAAGTTGGAGGATTGCGCTTTATGAGACGCGTGCTGAACATACGCTTCTTCCTGACGCAAGTGCTCTTGTTGGTATTGGTGGCTATCATCGTCGCAGTGCCGAATGCGAAGTACCTCGATGTGACCTACTATCCTTTGTTGGTGGCACTGGCCATAATGGATCTGCTCTATTTAGGGATGATCGTCTCGCGTTATCGGCGCGGCATCGAATCGACCGGCCCTAACGACATCATCGTCTTCGTCTGGATCATCATGATCGTCTGGGAGCTGGCATCAACGAAGATGGGGATCACGCCGAACGTCATAGTGCCCACACCCGAAGAGGTGTTCAACATCTTTTATACGAGCTACGATACGCTTTGGGCGAATGTCGTGTCATCGACGAGCCTTCTCATAGTGGGATATCTGGGTGGCATTTTCTTCGGTGTGGTGCTCGGGATCATCTGCGGATGGGTGCCCAGATTGCGCGAGATGTTCTATCCCATCGCGAACGTAATGGCGCCTATCCCGCCAACTGTGTTCGCCCCTTATCTGGTGGTTCTCATGCCGTCTTTCCGAGCTGCTTCGATCTGCATAATCTTGCTCGGGGTCTTCTGGCCGCAGTTCCTGAACATGGTGCTTCGGGTGTCTTCCCTCGATCCTCAGCTTCTCGATAACGCACGCGCACTTGGGGTGAAGAGTACCACCATGATAACCAAGATCATCCTTCCCTATGTGATGCCTGGCATCTTGCAAGGATTGCGTGTGTCGCTCACAACTGCTTTCCTGATGTTGACATTTGCGGAGATGATAGGAGCGACGGCGGGAATCGGCTTTTACATCACCAATTCGAACATCTATGCGAATTACGCTGCGGTCGTAGCCGGGATAATAGTTTGCGGCATCGTGGTCACCATCTTAGCGGCGATCACAGGTTGGGTACAGCGTCGCTTCACCTATTGGCGTTAGAGCAAAGGGCGAAGTGCGACTCAGAAGAGGATCTCTTTTCACAAGGCGTTTTGAGCCTATCAAGGGCGAAGCTGCCCTTTTGGTGCGGCTACCTATAGAATCTTGAAGGCCCTTCGAGCACTTTCCAATCGGTCTCGAAGTACATCTCCTTGACCTGGTTGACCGTGTATCCGCGCGATGTTTCGGCTTGGGTGTCGCGAGGGTCGGTGCCGCAGGATGCCCACATGATGTTAGCGCCTGCCTGTGCGCAGAGCTGGCTTGGCTCATGCGTGCAGTTGCCCTTTATGTCAGGGCCTGTTCCAAGTGCGATGGCGCCTGCATAGATGGCCAGCCCGCCGAAGGGGAGATCCCCGAATTGCTCGAAGTAGGTTCCGGGAACCGTGACGCGCCGCATGGCGCCACTGAACGAAACACCCAGATCGCGAGCTGTTATCACGAGCTCGGCAACATCTTCAGGAGCGTGTTCGGGTCCTATCGGCTCTATGCAGTTGCCCACTTTAAGACCTGCATCGAGCGCTGCCTCTATGGTGCGTATGCGCGTTGAGAGCTTCCCTTTCGTGTGGACACCCTCGTCAAGTCGGATCACATGATAGATGCCAGCCACTCCAACCTCTGCGAGCTTCTTCGCATAGTCAGGTCCGAAATCCGGGATATTGGCCACAAGGGGAATATCGGTCTTCAATGCAGAGCGCACCTCGGCGGCGGTCTCCAGGAAATCGCTCTTCTTATAGAGGAGCGTGGTCACAAGGTAGAGAGCGTTGGCACCGGCAGCCTCGAAATCGAGCGCGCTTGCGATCACGTTCTCCTTCGGGTAGACCACCTTCTCCGTGAAGACCCCGTTGCTCTCTGCAAAGGAGCAGAATTCGCAATCCATAGGGCATGGCGCCGCATCGAGGCCTATATGGGCATGAACCTCGGCAGTATCATCGCAGAGCATGGCTGTATAAGCGCGTCCCGCCTGCTCTATCGCGAAGGCCTCGGGAGAGAGGTTCTTCACGGCGAATAGGGTAGCTATCTCACTCTTCGCGAGCAGGGTGCCATCGAATGCCTTGTTGATTATGCGCACGATCTCTTTATCCATGACAACCGATCCTTCGGGCTCGATCCTTCATTCGTATCTTTAGGTAGTAGACACTATACACTATATACTTCACACTCATATACCGATAGAGGACAAAGGGATTCTATGGGCTTTGTCCGGTCGAAGCATGCCGAAGCCGTTATCTGATCGTCTCAACAACGGAGGGTAGCTCATCGATCGAGCCTATTGCGACATCCGGATCTTGATCCAGTAGGACATCTTTCGGGAACATCCCCCAAAGCGCGGCAATGCTCAAAGTGTCGGCGGCGTTCGCCGCTTGGATATCATATGGGCTATCTCCCACATAGGCGCAATGCTTCGCATCGATACCAAGGAGCCTGCAACCTTCCAGAATGGGACCCGCATCTGGCTTGTGCAAGGGAAAGTCGTCCGATCCGATGAGCACATCGAAGAAGTCTCGGATCCCGCAGATCTCAAGTCCGCGATCTGCCATGAAGTGCCGTTTTGAGGTCACCACGCCCATCTTGAACCCTGCATCTTGCAGGATCTCGAGCGCTTCCCGAACGCCGGGAAAGGAACGGACGCCCTCATCGTGTATAGCGTCGTTGTGGTTGCGATAGAGAGCAACCATCTTGTCCACCTCATCATCGCTCGCGTTCCCGGTAAGGTTCAGGAAGTACCTCATCTGATCCTGGAGCGGCGTGCCGACACCGCGCAACAGCTCCGCATCGGAACATGTAAGCCCCATAAGGCCGCATACCGTGTGCCGCATCGAGGTAAGGATTATGTCGTATGTATCAATGAGCGTCCCATCGCAATCGAATAGGATCCCTTCGAGCTTGTTCACGGTCTCTCCTTTGTCTTCGATCCATCGAAAGATGCGATCTTAAAGAAAGCTTAGTTTCAGCAAGGGCAACCGGAGCGGAATATCGGCATGCGGATTTCTTTTGTGTAGTTTGTGTTGAAGCGATGTAATTTTTGTTACCAAGATGTTACACTGATTCGGATTATACACGGGGAAAAGTGCGTGCTGAACCGTTCGTGATCAAGGTTCAAGACCAAGGTTCAAGACCAAGGTTCACGCAGCTCTCTTCGCAAGCGATCGGGGTTATGGCTGTCTTTTGGGGAAAGGATAGCCTAAAGAGGGTAAGGAGGCACCCAATGAAACGGGTGATTTCTTTAGTGACCGTATTGAGCTTGGCGTTCTCGATGTTCGCCATGCCCGCTATGAGCTACGCTTCACAGACAGAGCCAGTCCATCCGGTGGCAAAGCTCGTGAACGACCCGAATGCGACGTCTGTTGCGCAGACGGCGTCGACCTCGTCCCTTCTTCCCTTGAACCAAGGCGCGCTTCGGATAGATTCTTCGACCATCGCCGAGGATGACGGAGCCATGAATGCTACGAGCGGTGTTGTCGACATCTCCCTCTCCACCCAGATATCCCCCTTGCAAGGCTCCAATCTCAAAGCGACGATCATACACGAAGAAGATAACCCATACGGCTCATATACGAAGGATCCCGTTCCGCTCGAGATGAAGGACAGTGCGGGAGCTGTGGATGAGTACTACGCCCGCATAAAGAACGTCAGAGCCGGAAAGCATAAGCTGCATGTCTACGGTCCGGGATACCAGGATTACTATCATGATATCGATATATCCGATGGAGATAGGATCGTGGTCTCTCTCGTGGATACCACGGTGAACAAGTCGGTGTATCTCGAGCGCATGAAGATGGGCCTTATCCCATATGGTGATTTCGACAATGATGGTGTCATCACGTCAGATGATTCGAGCTATATCGCCGAAGCTGTGAACCGCAACTTCGGCAGCCAGGAGACCTCTCAGGCCGATTTCGAGAAATACAACCTTGATGGTGTGAGCGGAATCGATGTCAACGATGTTCAGATAATGGCCATGAACGTCGGAAAGCATAAGCTTGCCGAAACGCGTGCGACCAAGGATCCAAGCTTCATAAAGACCGAGGCGACTAAGCTCAATCTTTTAGGGGATTCGAACATCACCGATATGTTCATCGACAATGGCGTGATAACGGCTCTGGCGCCCGAAGACGCAACGCGTCCGGTATCGGACGTCAATCCGGTCGAATTCGAGGTGACCCCTGCTAGCAATACCGAGATGGCCGGCATGGTCATATCGGTTCCGACGGAATCCGATGGACGTCCCACCGAAGGTGCCATCGTGGTCGAGACCGATGATGGAAGCTTCGAGATCCCGTTCAAAGAGAGCACCGTCGATACGAGGAACATGGTTCGCTATGCAGCCCGCATGACCATGCGAGCTGCCGCTCGCGCGACCACACCCGATCCTGTTTATGATGCGACGAACGGCCTTATCACCATCAACTTCGGTGGACAGATAGCCGTGAAGAAGATAACGATCCGCATAACGAAGACAACATCGAACCTGCTGGCAGAGATAGCCCAAGTCGAGTTCTTGAACGGAATGGAGGATAAGATCCCCGATCCTCAGCTCGATATCCCCTCCGGCATAGTGGCCACCCCAAGCGATAAGCAGATCGATATCGAGTGGAAGGCATGCAACAATATCACGGGATATCAGGTCGAGATATCTTCCGGTCAGGCCAAGGACGTGCTGACCACAAACGTCCCAACGCTTTCGATCACGAACCTCGGATCGAAGAAGCTCGTAAATGACGCCGAATACAGCATTCGCATCCGCTCGATGAGCGAAGCCGATAACTGGTACAGTCCTTGGTCGAACCCGGTCAAGGCCATCCCGATCGCTTCGAATGCGCCGACGGTGCCCGAGAACATCTCGCTCTCTCCGCAGTTCAACGACATAACCGTCAGTTGGAAGGCATCCGAGGATGCCCGTACCTACAATGTCTAGTGGTCTGAGGATCAAAGGAATTGGACTGAGATCAGGAACATCGAGGGAACCCGCTATGTGATCGGTGATCTGAAGTCCAATATCGGCTATTACGTGCAGGTCTCTGCCAGCAACCAGAATGGCGATTCGGGAAAATCGGCTGCACGCTACACGGTAACCAGGACCGCTGAGGTGAAGGTGCCTTGGTACAACCTCATCAATCGCCAGCGTTACCAAGGGTGCTGTGGACAACAACTATGATAAGAATCCTGGTTTCAGGGATTATATGGACATCGTCGACGGCGATTACAGCACGTATTGGTACAACGGTTCCGACAGTTCCGGTGGCTACACAAATGCTCCCATCGTCGAGTTCGATGAAGAGCACGTCATGGATCACGCCATCCTCACCACATATCTTGGCAATGGGTTCGCCTCCTTTGCCGATATGAGGATCAACATATGGGATGCTGCGGGAAACCATTACTTCTATCAAGGCCCGTATTACGGCAACGCTGTCACTTATACGAGCGTTCCGGGGGCGTTCAACACGCTCAAGATCAACTTCCCCAAGACCAATGTGAAGAAGATCCAGATAATGGGACAGCGTTACTACAGCGCGGGCGACACCACGATAGCGGAGCTTGCCTTCTACGATTATGACGACATCAAGGAGAAGGTGGCGAACCTTTGGGCGGATCCCATGCATACGACGCTTGCCGATGGTGTCACCCAACAAACCCTCGATGATCTGCGCGCACAGCTTGAAACGGAAGACCCTCTCTGCGGAGAGAAGTCCCCGGACTATTCGTATTACGACCTGCAGCTCAAGAACGCACAGACCGTGTTCGATCACAAGGATCTGCGCGAAGCGATATACGTGGATTCCTCGATCGATAAATCGGTGAACAACTACGCCGGCGGAACGAATGCCTGGCAGCCGCTCGGAGTGTCCGTGAAGGCGGGAGACACCATCAATATCTACGTTGGCGCTACAGATGCCACGAACGGCGTTACCGGAACAGCCACCGCGCTTGCTCTCTACGTTGGCCAGCAGCATCCTGTGAGCTCGCGCCCGGTGTTCACCTTGAGCGATCCTACGCTGACCGGTCCTAACCAGAACAACCATTCGCTCAAGATAGGCTTGAACACCATCACCGTTCCCGGCGGGTATTCGCAAGAGGCCGAGGATGGCGGAGCGCTCTACGTGGAATTCATCAGCTCGAACAAGAATCGGGCATATAACGTTCGCGTCGAGGGTGGAACGAAGATACCGAGGCTCGATATACATGGCATCACCGATGAGGCGCAGCGCCATCAGATGGTGGTCGATTACGTCAACGAGCTCGAGGATCATGTTGCCGGGCTCAAGGCCTATCACGATGCGAATCACAATGATGTGATGGATGGCGAATATGGCTACGGACAATCATGCACGGCGAACATGACCGATATCGCCAACAATTACATGATGTTCTCCGTTCCAGCTTCGCAGATCTGGGCGGCTATAAAGACCTCCGATTCCGCAACCACAGAAGAGCGGGCGAAAAGGCTGGAGGACGCGCTCATCGCTTCAGATGATGTGATGCTTCTGTTCTATCAGCATAAGGGCCTTTCCAACTTGTCGAATGTCGAAGGGGATGAGACCGACTACGGCAGCAACGGGCTTCCGAAATCAAGGCAGAACGTCCGCTACACGCAGATGTTCGCCGGAGCTTTCATGTATGCATCGGGCAACCACATCGGCATAGAGTGGGGAAGCGTTCCGAATGTGATATCCCCCGGTCTTCAGAAGGAAGAGGACGGCACGTGGATATCCGGCAGGTATTATGGCTGGGGTCTGCATCATGAGATCGGGCATGAGATCAACCAGGGACAATATGCGATCGCAGAGGTCACGAACAACTACTACGCGCAGCTCGCTCAGTCGCATGACGATACCGCCACCACACGTTGGACCGATTATGCCAACGTATACAAGCGCGTTACCTCAGGTTCGAAAGGCTCGCCTAGCGGCAAGGTCGGCATCGCCATGTATTGGCAGCTGCATCTTGCGTACGATGGAATGGATATGCTCTCCACTACAGGCGAGAAATCGTTCAATTACAAGACCTATGACAACTACACGGATCTGTTCAACAACCTCTTCTTCGCACGTGTGGATTCATATGCCAGGAACCCGCAGAAAGCTCCTGCTCCCGGAGGGATCGCGCTGACTCTCACAGGTGCGAACAAAGATGATTCCATCATAAGGCTCGCCTGCGCGGCTGCCGAGAAGGATCTCCGCGATTACTTCAAAGCCTATGGTCTCACCCCCGATGATGCAACCAATGCATATGCGGCGCAGTTCCCGAAAGAGGACAGGGGCATCCAGTACATCACAGATGAGACGCGCGTCTATCAGATGGATAACTATTCAGCGTCAGCTGCTGCGTCCAAGCCTGCAGCTCCTTCCAGCTTGAATGTTTCCTACACAACGGGTCAGAATACGGTCGATATCGATCTGAGTGGATGTCCGACAGGCGATGACATCTTAGGTTATGAGATCTTGAGGAACGGCGTTGCCGTCGGGTTCGTAACGCCTGGAACCACATCCTTCACCGACACCATAAGCACGATCAACAACCGCGTCTTCACATATCAGGTGAAGACGGTCAACAAGTGGCTGAACCGCTCCGATGCATCAGAGGCGAAGTCGGTGAAGATCCATCATGACAACATCCTCGATAAGAGCGGCTGGACGTTGAAGACCGATCTTAGGGATGTGTCCGATCCGAACGATGGTGCGTTCACCGATGAGGATACGGAGAACTCGCTCGACTGGGTATCGAGCACCACCAATGAGGGTGGCAACGCTGCGACCGGATGCAATGGAACAGCCGATGTGACCAAGCTCGCGGCGAACAAGGCCATCGATGGTGATGTCTCCACCGTCTTCACGGGCGCTGTTGCAGGCTCCGATTCATCTTCGGCGGCTTCTGTGACCATCGATTTCGGCAAGAGCCTGGAGCTCAGCGCGGTTCGCTACCATGCAGGTACAGGCTCGAACCCGATAACCGACTTCGAGATAGCCATCTCCAATGATGGGGTGAACTTCGAAACGCTCCGCAGCGGAACGTTTACCCTTACCGATGGGGTTGATACCGTATTCTTCGATGAGGGCGGCAAGGAGAACAGGCTTCTGATCTACGATGCGACGTATATGCGCATCACGGCTACCAACCAATCGACGGTCTCCATCGCAGAGATCGATGTGTTAGGACCGACCGGGGATGATGTGGATCTCATCGAGAACGGCATCGGAACGATGCAATCCGACACTGTGGTCGGAACCGATTCCGAGGGCAATCCCGAGATCATACCGGCCGGGTCGTTCGTGGTAACAGGCACTTATCAGGGCAACCCCGCATACAACGTCGTGGTTCTTTACGACAACGACAAACTGCGCTTCGATTCATCACGTCCTCAGACCGATGCTATCATCGAGGGCTCTCAGATAGTGTTCGGCGAGGAGCCTTTGGGCGATGAGATGTTGCCGGATGTGCGCGTTGGCTATTGGGCATACTATGTGACGCCTGATGATATGGCTCGCTATAAGGAGGAAACGGGAAGCGATTGGGTGCCTCCGAAGAATGTGAGCGCAGAGCTTTATCGTGTGGACGATGCGCTCACCTTGGCCGGCCAGCGCATGGTCGCGAACACGCTGAGCGTTGCCGTTCCGACCACGCTTCCGGATATAGTGCTCGAGTTCGGAACTCCTTCGACTGCCGGATTGCTGAGCGACCTTTCGCTCGATGATATCCTTGATGAGAACGGACTGGGTATCGAGAGCACGGATCCTTCGACAGACGACGAGGGGCAAAGCACCGATGATGGATCCGATGAGAATGCTTCGCCCTCTTCGGATATTCCGAGCGTCGTGCGCAACGATGAGGATCCTTCCGATACCGAGCAGACTGAGGATCCACGATCGTGATCCTCGCGTAGGACAATATAAGTTATCTCGTGGTCTCCCAGGGTGTCCGATGGTGCCCTGGGAGTCTTCATGGAAAGGCAATGATGGAGACATATGTTATCGCAGGGCTCGGCAATCCGGGGTCTGATTATGAGCATACGAGGCATAATGCGGGATTCGATGCCCTCGATATCATAGCCGACGATGTGAACGCAAGATATTGGAAGAGCGAGTGCGGAGCGATGTGCGCCCATGTGAAGTGGCATGATATGGAGCTCATCTTGGTGAAGCCGCAAAGCTTCATGAACTGCTCGGGAGGCCCGATATCGCAGGTCTTGAAGAAGTATCATGTCCCTTTGGATCATCTTATCGTCATACACGACGACCTCGATCTGCCTCCCGGGTCTATTCGGGTCAAATCCGGTGGCGGTCTTGCCGGGCATAACGGGCTGAAGTCCATAGCAGACAAGACGCAGAGCAGAGATTGGATGAGGTTTCGCATCGGCATCGGACGTCCTCAAGGTCGTATGGATGTCGTTGATTTCGTTCTGCGCTGTCCTAAGGGTGAGGAGAAGGAGGACTTCGAATCGGCTCAAAGTCGTGCTGCCGAAGCTGTTCTCTTCTATCTTGATAACGGTCTGACCAAAACACAGGATAGATTCAATTGAGCGGCTATAAGACCATAGAGGGGCGCGTGAGCGCCGAGATCGTGGAGAAGAAGTCTCGCTTCATAGCGACGCTTTCCCATGTGGAGGGCGAAGATGAGGCTCTCGCCTTCATCGATGAGGTTCGAAGCGAACACGCGCAGGCACGGCACAATGTCTATGCTTATATCTTGCGTGGAGGCCGTGTCAGATACACAGATGATGGAGAGCCATCGCAGACTGCCGGCATGCCCACATTGGATGTCCTAAAGCATGCGCATCTAGAGGATGTCGCTTGTGTGGTGACAAGGTATTTCGGTGGCGTTCTGCTCGGATGCGGTGGTCTTGTGAGAGCCTATACCCAGGCAACTCAGGCAGCTATCGAAGTGGCGCATATCGTGAGCATCGTCTCGGTCGTGGATATCACGGCGATCGTGCCGTATCCGTTATATGATCAGGCTGTTCGGTTGGCTAGCGTAGGTTCCTCACATATCATGCAGACCGATTATGCCGATAAGGTGACCATTCGATTCCGCGTGTTGGCCGATGAGGCTCCTGCTTTTCGCGAGTCTTTGATCGAGCTTCTGCGAGGAGACGAAGGTATATCCTCGACTGATCCCTTCGAAGCACCTTTCTAACCTCGATTAATAAGGGTGTCTTTTGGCAATTTACATCTTGTGTCAGGATAAATCCTGTGGGCGGTTAAAACCGCCCACTACGCATCAACCTGTGAGCGCATGTTGTAAGGCACGATGGTCTCAGGGACACCGTCATCACCGTAGATGATCTGCGGCTCTCCGGCAACGAGCGGTCGGAAATACTCCATAGCATCCTCGGTTATGCCCTGATAATCCGGAAGTATCCAATCTGTGGGGAATGATCTTACGTAATTGGCGAATTCGCTCGCGGGAGCTGCGAAGAACTCCGGTTCGTATGCCGCGCCCGGTTCATTCGCCCTTCTGACGCCGACGACCTTTGCTGTGAATCCCGGATCGGCAGAGCGCATGTGTGCGCTCATCCCGAGCTCGAAGGCTTCGTTGACATCGATCTTCGATTGAGCGAAGTTCGATGATCGTGCAGCACGGGAAAGATCCTGTACGATCCCACGAGGAGCGATTCCCGCATCTATCACCATCTGCTTTATCGTTTGCGCAGCTCCGCCGAGCACTGCATGGGCGAATCCGTCGTTGGCGCTCTCGCCAGCGGAGATATAAGTACCATCTGCATAGTGGGCACCTTCACTGACGACGATATAGCAGGATCCCTTCTCTTCCATCTTCTTGCGAACCTCGTCCAAGAAGGACTGCTTGTCAAAATCGACCTCCGGCAGAACCAAAAGATCCACATCACCTGTAAGACAACAGCTTGCAGCGAGCCATCCGGCATCGCGACCCATGGTCTCGAGCACGAACACCTCAGGACGCGTGTAAGCATCGTAATCAAGAGCCGTAGCATGCGTTATCTGGCATGCGAGCTTTGCTGCGGATGGGAATCCGGGGCAGTGATCAACGGGCACAAGGTCGTTGTCGACCGTTTTCGGGATACCGATGAAGCGCTTGTCCAGTCCGCGCTGTTGCGCCCACTCAGACAGAGCATCTACGGTATCCATGGAATCATTCCCGCCGATATAGAACATCACATCGATATCATGGGCATCCATGACCTCAACGAGCCTTAGGAAATCCTCGTCCTGCCCACGCTTCAGCTTATAGCGGCATGTTCCAAGTGCGCTTGACGGCGTTTGCTTCAAGATCTCTATCTCGCTTGCCGGGATATCGCTCAGGTCGAACAACTTGTCTTGCAAGATGCCCTCCACACCGTGGATACCCCCGTATACCTTCCCATAGATCGGGTTCAGCTGGTTTGCTTTCATCACTCCGGCAAGCGAAGCATTTATGACCGCTGTCGGACCTCCAGATTGAGCTACTAGACAATTTCCCATGATGTATCCGTCCCGTGTCGATCGTTCGGTGAATAACCAAGATGATATATCAAAACCGATCATAGCTGCGTGATGCCCATCATCTGTATATGCTTTGTAAAGCATATCGAGCATCTATAGGGGAGCTGTTCTGTGTTTTCCATATAAGAAAAATGCATGCTCCATCCGAGAATGAAAAACCAAGCGATATGTGAGAGAATGGATGCGAGAAAAGAAGTCTGATACAGGCTAGCGAAGATCATGAAGGTTCAAATGCTAGATCATTTCAAGGTACGGGACGTATCTGCGAAGAGCGTTGCGCAGATAGAACGCGAGTTGGCGCTTCCGCATTTCATCGCGGAAACGTTGGTGGCTCGTGGCATGGATACGCCTGAGGCGGCCATGCGTTTCTTGAACCCATCCTTCGAACGCGATTGGCGCGATCCCTATGAGATCCCCGGTATGGAGGATGTCGTGGATGCGCTGGATGAGTCTTTGCGCTCTCACGAGCATATAGTCGTCTTCGGCGATTTCGATCTTGACGGGATATCCGCCACGACCGTCATGACGCGGGGGATAAGGGCTCTGGGTGGCAAGGCTACTCCCATAATTCCGAAGCGTTTCGGCGAGGGATATGGGCTTTCCATGGCGGCTTATGAGCGCGTGAAGAAGCTCTCTCCCGATCTGATAATCACGGTTGATTGCGGCATTTCGTGTGCCAAGGAGGTCGAGGCTATCTTAGCCGATGGGGTGAAGGTCGTGATCACCGACCATCACGAAGCTGGCGATAGCGTGCCTCAGGGTGTGCCGCTGTGCGATCCTAAGACCTCTCCCGATTGCAAGAGCTCGATCCTTGCCGGTGTGGGCGTGGCGCTGAAGGTCATCCAAGCGCTCGGTGCCCGAAGGGGTTTCCCATACCTATGGCGAAGCTACACCGACCTTGCAACGCTTGGAACCGTGGCCGACCTCATGCCGATGCGCGATGAGAATCGCTGCCTTGTCAAGGACGGTCTTGAGAGCATGAACCGCGATCCACGCCCTTGCATAGCTGCGATGCTCGCCAATATCGCGGGCGATCCCAAACCGCTCACTTCCACGAATCTGAGCTTCTCGCTGATACCGCGATTGAACGCAGCCGGGCGCATGGGAAATGCCGAGCTTGCGCTCGATCTTCTGATGACGGATAGCTACGAGGTGGCATTCTCGCTGGCTGAGCAACTCGAAGAGGTGAACCTGCAGAGGCGCGCGATCGAATCCGAACTTTCCGATATGGCCACGAAGCAGGCAGAGGAGATCTACCATGGGCAGCGCGCCCTCATCGTCTTCGGGAAGGACTGGCATGAAGGCGTCAAAGGTGTGGTGGCATCGCGATTGGTGAACCGATATGGCGTTCCTGTGATCCTGTTCACCATCACAGAAGGCGAGGCCAGGGGAAGCGGCCGCTCGGTAGGACAGGTCAACCTCTTCAAAGCGGTGGAATCCGTCTCCGATATCTGCACGCGCTTCGGTGGACATCATGCGGCGGTGGGTGTAACGCTTGATGCGGAGAAGCTTCCAGAGTTTACCGAGAGGCTTTGCCGGTACTTGGACACCCTTCCTGAAGATGACTTCCATCCTGTCACCGAGATCGATGCTTGCGTATCCTTAGGCGAGCTTTCCGTGGACAATGTCGAGAAGATACGGCTCTTGGCTCCTTTCGGTCAGGAGATGCCGGAGCCCAAATACCTCACGCGTCATGTGGTCTTGGAAGACTGCAAGGCTGTTGGAGCCGATAAGAACCATTTCTCCTGCAAGATGACTGACGGTCGCTACTTCGTGAACTCGATAATGTTCAACTGCTCGAATATCGACGAGCTTCTGTATGAGGAGTCCATCGTCGATGTCGCATATACCTTGAGCGTCGATGAATGGCGTGGCAGGAAGAATGTGAAGGCGGTGCTCGATGCGCTGTCCGCATCGGAATGCGCCACGATAGATTGCGACATGCGTCCCGAGACCATCGATTTCATAGACGAGCTCTTCGATGGGAAGAAGCGTGAGGACTCGCGTGCCGACAAGGGTGATCACGCAAGAGTCGACCGTGCCTTCTGGGAGAGGTTCGCAAGAACTGACGAGCGCGGGTTGGTCAAAGAGATCATAAAGGCGATCATCGGACCTAACGCGCCCCATGCTGCCCAGCAGAGCATCTTGGATGCGCTCTATAACGGTACATCCACGTTGGGCATTATGGCCACAGGACGTGGGAAATCGCTGGTCTTTCAGGTCTATGCCGCCCTCATCGCCCTTCGCGATGGGAAAGCGAGCCTATTCGTCTATCCGCTACGAGCGCTAATGGCAGACCAGGCGTTCCATCTTAGCCAGCAGTTCGAGAAGTTCGCCTTGAATTGCGAGGTGCTTAGCGGGGATTGCAGCTTGGAGGAGCGCGAGCGCATCTACAAGGGCATAGACGACGGTAGTGTCGATATCGTGCTCACCACGCCCGAATACCTTTCATTCCACGCATCGCGCATAGCACGAAGCGGGAAGATCGGTTTCATGGTGGTGGATGAGGCGCATCATATCGGCTTGTCCCGGGCGGGCGTTCGCCCTGCATATGGGGATCTTGGTCAGGTCGTGGAAGCACTCGGGCATCCTGTGGTCTTGGCCGTCACCGCAACCGCCACGGATCCCATATCGGAATCGATAAAGCGGGCGCTTTCCATAAAGGAGAGCATAATCGATCGATCATCAAGGCGGAATCTCCACCTTGATGATCAGCGGAACATCAGGAACAAGGAAGACTACCTGGCGCATATCGTGGCATCAGGCGGCAAGTGCGTCATCTATGCGAATTCACGGGAGCAGACCATCGGTATCGCCCGCCGCCTTCGCTGCCGTCTCCCAAGATTGGCGCAGCGCATCGGTTTCTACAATGCGGGGCTCAATTCCGTTGAGCGCAAGCGAATAGAGGAGCTCTTCAGGACAGGCGTCATACAGGTGCTCGTGGCCACATCGGCCTTCGGGGAGGGGATCGACATTCCGGATATCCGCCATGTGATCCTATATCATATGCCCTTCAACGATGTGGAGTTCAACCAGATGAGCGGGCGAGCAGGACGCGATGGGAAGGATGCCTGGGTGCATCTTCTCTTCGGCGGCAAGGATATCGCCATGAACGAGAATATCCTCTCCGAGCTCTCTCCCGATCGAAACACCATGGCAAATATCTACCGGGGGCTTCGCAATCTTCAGAAGATGCACGAGCGCGCGTTCTTCCAGATAGATATCGACTCGCCAGATTGCTTGGGGTATCCTCAATGTTCGATGCTCGCTGCTCCTGCTATAGAATGTGCGATGTCGGTCTTCAAGGAATTGGGGCTCATCGAATGCAAGAGCTCGTTCGTTGGACAAAAGCGCATAGCATCGATAAAGGTCATCGACAATGCGAGCAAGGTCGAGCTGACGGATTCCATCCGTTATATCGAAGGGATATCCGAGCAGCTCGATTTCAAGGATTTTTGCCAATGGGCCATGCATTGCGATTCCGATGGGTTGATAGACAGGATCGTCCATCCCATAGCACCGGATGCGGGGGATCCGAACGCGGAAGGCTCATCTGGTCGCATGGATGCCGATAAGGATCTTGAGAGGTAGGTGTTTGGCTTTGAGCGCAACGGTCACTAATTCGATATCCACGCCCGAGGCCGTATATGAGCCGGATGTTCTCTTCGAGAAGCTCGAGAACATGGTCGCGGGGTATATGAGCGAAGAAGAGCTTGCCATGATCCGGCACGCTTACGATTTTGCAGGCAAGTACCATGATGGGCAGAAGAGGAAATCAGGCGAGCCTTTCATCGTCCATCCGATACAGGTGGCCATAATACTTGCCGATCTGAAGATGGATGCTGAGACGGTATGTGCGGCACTCTTGCATGACACGGTTGAGGATACCGAGGCCACAGCAGAGGTGGTCGAACAGGATTTCGGGGTCGATGTTCGAAACCTTGTCGAGGGCGTTACGAAGATCACCCGCATCGAGGTCGAGTCTCTATCCGATGAGCAGGCTGCCACCATACGAAAGATGCTCGTTGCCATGAGCAAGGACATCCGCGTCATCGTCATCAAGCTGGCCGACCGCCTTCACAATATGCGCACGCTCGCATCCCTTCGCGAGGATCGTCGTATATACAAATCGCGCGAGACACTCGAGATCTATGCGCCCATCGCCCATAGGCTGGGCATCAATTCGATCAAGTGGGAGCTCGAGGATCTGGCCTTCTTCTACCTGGAGCCCAACAAGTACAAGCAGGTCTCCCGGATGGTCACAGAGTCCAGGGAT
>CAYXZC010000011.1:0-41482 GCA_964469815.1 uncultured Eggerthellaceae bacterium
AGAGGTGTGCCCCGAGAGCGCCCGCCGCCTGCCCGAAGGGCTTGCGGAGAGGTGTGCAGCCATGCTCAAGCGCGAAGGAGCCGACCCGAAGAAGCCCAATGAGTACTTCTAGGCTTCCGGACATCAGGAGTCTTTGCGCAGCGCCCAGAAATTCCTTTTTCAAGTGTTGCATTCCCCCGGCTGCGCAGAGACCGTGTTAGGCTGCAAAGAAAGCTTTCTTCTGGCAAACGCTTACACGGTCATAGGGCGTATCGCTACATCAATGGTTTTCCGCTGCTCCAAGCCTGGCCGACCTCTTCGCCGATCACACGGTAGATGCGCCTTGTGGAGTCATAGCAGATGGGCTTGAACTTGTCGAAGTCGACACGCCCCTCGCTGTCTAGGATATCCTCGTCCACCCGCGTGTTGATTATCTTCCCGATAAAGCGTTTGTCGCCGCCGAAATCCTGCACTTCCACCACTTCGCACTCCATCGTAAGCGGGAACTCCTCGATGACCGGCGCGTCCACATGCTCGGATTTCACGAAAGTCATCTTCGACGCCTCGGCCTTGTTCACCTTGTTGCCGGTAGCCATTCCAAAATAGTCCGCCTCCACAACATGGGCGGCATCTGCCGGTGCAACAGTGAAGGCGCCTTTGGTAAGGATGTTGTCTGTGGTCTTATGCGAGCCTATGTTTATGGCGATGCAGTCGCGCGCGCATTCGCCGCCCCACGCCACGTTCATGGCGTTGGGAACGCCGTTCTCGTCATAGCTTGCCACGATGAAAACCGACTGCGGAAACAGCTCTCCTGCGTTGCCCAGATCCTTCTTCATGCGCATCCTCCTTGCGATCACTTGATTTCTTACTATTGATACGAGTATGCTCTAATGAGGTAGAAATGATAAGTACTGTTTTACATGTCAGGTACTTTCTCAAAGGAAAGCTATGAACAGCATTACTCCCAACATCAAAGACTCGCGCTTTTGCGACACGGGGTATAGCTACGCCATGTCGCTCATCCAAGGGAAGCACAAGATGGCCATCCTCTACTGCCTGATGGAATACCAGCCCGTTCGCTTCAATGAGATGCGAAGGTATTTGGACGGCATAACCGACAAGACGCTATCGCGCAATCTGAAAGAACTCGAAGCAGACGGCCTCATAACACGGCATGAGTATCCCCAGATTCCCCCGAAGGTTGAATACAATCTTTCCGATCTGGGAGCATCCCTCATGGAGGTTCTCGACCAACTATGCATTTGGGGCACCAAACATATGCCGAGGTAAGATGAAATAGAATAAGGGTCTGGACATGATTTGTTTTACCGTGCGCCTCAATTGCTAGTGAGTAAAAGGGACGTTCCAAAATACTTATCGGCAGAAACAAAATCCATTGGGTAAAGAGCTGAGTGCTCTGAAAATAAGCGTTTTGGAACGTCCCTTTTACTCCCTCTCAACGTGTGCAGAATATGCCCTGCGATAGCTCACGCATAAAACACCAGCCGCTATTGCAGCCACGCATAAACAAAGAGCGATGGGCGTGCCCATGTTATCCCCCGTAGCGCTCAGCGTGCCTACCACATTATCGCCATTGGAGCCGTTGCCTCCACCGGGATTGCTATCCACGTCCTTGTATGCAACAGCATAAGCAGAGAATCCGTCGGTTTGGAAGGCAAGTGCCTTCGTACTTCCATTGAAAGTAGCAGGGATTACGGAAACCGCACCCTCATGCACGCGTATCACCTCATAGGTTCGCGTCTTTGAATCATCGGTGTTAATCGCAGAATCGGGTAGCGTCAGTTGCACGGTCACAGGCTTGTTCGTCTCATGAATCTGTGTTTTCGCGCCATCCATCTCATAGAAAAGTGTCAGATCCACTTCGCTTGACAGAGCCCAGCCACCTAGGTTCGAAGCCACAAGAGCTGTATCCGCATCCGATATGCCGTCTGTCGATTTCAGCCAGATGCCTACGTCCTTCAAAGCAGGAAGCTGAGCGAATGCATCAGCTGGAAGCACACGCTCTGCCAAATCCACACCTGAATTCATAAGCTTTGCATTAAGCGCGTTGGTAGCCACGTCGGTCACATCGCTAATATCTCCAATTTGAACCCATTGAGGAGAAACCATGACAGCGCTATCCGGCATGATGAAGCTTGCGCGCGAGCTATCGATGTTGGTGAAATGGATCTTGTCAGACGGCGTTCCATTCCAGAACTCCACCATGTAGCCATCTCGTACGCCCGCATTCACCACTACCATGTCACCTGCTGCGTATTGCCCTTGGCCACTGTCTTGCGCATAGCTATTCTTAATCACTACGGGATAGACTGGCTTACCGTCGCGCGTGTCTTTATGCTGAGTGATTCGTCATCCGTATTTCCTTCGAGATCATCTAAGCTTTTCGTATTGCTTCCTTGACTTATGACATCGTTTTCAGCTATTTCATTCGTTGTGTTTTCACTGCCAAACACGACGGCATTCTGTGCATCATCAGCTGGAATGTCGCTTACAACTCCGCTTGTGAATATGGTGTCGGATACATCGTTTGCGGCTGCCCAGGCAAACGACGAAAACGTAAGTGTGAAAGTCAGAAATACCGCGAGGACAGAAGAAAGAGCAGCTCGCCCTCCTTTACGCGAAACCGCAATCTTATATTCCGACTTCCTTGATGTCAGCTTCGACTGTTCTGCCTTGCGAAAGGATCTCGATGGATTCATGCCAGCATCTTTCTCGTAAGCCTCATTGAGGGACTGAATATCCGAAAAAATCATAAGATATGAAAAGCCGTAAGATATCTCACCGTATTTTACTAGGGATTACCGCATCTCACAAAATAGCGATAAAGGTAAATGAACACGTCAAGATGCGCGCATTCGCTTCAAACCCCGTCGTCCGAATCTATATAGGTTCTGCCCCTTCTAAAATGGGACAGGATCGAATAATTCATCCCACTATCTCAAGCAACATCTTTCGCATCGTCATCGCACAGTGCGAAGGAGTAAAAGGAAGGAGTAAAAGGGACGTTCCAAAACGCTCATTAGCACGCTCCTCAAAGCGCGATCCTATCCCTCATCATGAGTAAAAGGGACATTCCAAAATACTCGCCGGCAATGATTGATATAATTCCAAACATGCCTAAATCTCCACGACAAGCCTCATCAACGAATACCTATCACGTCACAGCACGCGGCGTGGGCAAGCATCGCATTTTCGAAGAGGATAGCGATAGGCAACGAATGCTGGATTCCATCGTGCGGTTCAAGAAAAAATACGATGTAACGGTCATGGCATGGGTTTTTATGGAGAATCATCTCCATATCTTGATCAATGCTGAGCTCACCGATCTCAGTTCTTTCATGAGTAGCCTGCTCACCTCATATTCACAAGCGTTCAATGGCAGACACGGTCATGTGGGACATGTTTTTCAGGGTCGCTACCATAGTGAGCCGGTCGAAAACGATTCTTATCTATTAGAGGTGGTGCGCTATATCCATCTGAACCCCCTCTCAAGCGGGATCGATCGCCTTGAGGATTATCGCTGGAGCAGCTATCGGCAATATTGTGGAGAAGCGGGCATCTGTGATACTTCCATGGTGTTGCACCAATTCCAAAGCATCGAGGATCTCAAGTCCTTCCATAACTGCAATATTGATCAGGAAATGGTCTACCTTAATGGCTATCATCCGCGGATCGATGATGCCCAAGCGGCAGATATTGCCGAGTCGATGTACGGTCCGCACTTTTCGGACAAGATCGTGTCGATGAAAAAAGGTGAACGTGACAGAGCTGTGCAGAGACTCTATATTGCAGGCTTGTCGGGAGCACAGATCACGCGTCTTCTTGGTCTTGGGAGGAATATCGTTCAAAAGGCATGCGCCAAGATCAAGGAACGAGCGTTCTGAAGATGAGCGTTTTGGAGCGTCCCTTTTACTCCCCTTTTACTTCCTTTTACTCCTTCAACAAAGCATGCGCCGCAATCTGAGACCGATCTAAGGAGCTTCGATGTCGCTTGAAAGAGCAAAAACCTATCTCGCCAACTACGAGCGTGATAAGGACGTTATGGAGTTCGACACCTCCAGTGCCACCGTGGAACTTGCTGCAAAGGCAGTCGGCTGCGAGCCCGAACGCATAGCGAAGACGCTTTCATTCTCTGTGGGCGATCGAGTTGCGCTTGTAGTTTGCGCAGGAGATGCCCGCGTGGCCAACCCCAAGTTCAAACAGGAATTCGGATGCAAGGCGAAGATGCTTGCCGCCGATGAAGCAGAGGATCGGATAGGTCATGCCGTCGGAGGGGTGTGTCCCTTCGGAGTGAAAGATGGCTGCGATGTCTACCTCGATGAATCCTTGCGCAGATTCGACACTGTCTACCCGGCATGCGGAAGCTCCAACAGCGCTATCGCCCTAACGCCTGCCGAGCTTGCGGATATCGTCCCTGGAAGCAAATGGGTGAACGTCTGCAAACTACCTGAGCAGTAGCGCAAGCGCTCCGCGACTTTGCTCGAAATGACAACCAAGCGGAGGCATTAAGCCTGACTCTTTACCACCAAAGGCTGGACGATCCGATATTGAATGTCCCGAAAATGAGCATTTTGGAACGTCCCTTTTACTCCCTTTGGATCGATGTTGATACCCACTATGGAGCAGTGCTATGTTCCGGAATGTGAAAGCCGCTGCAATCCACACCCTCATGTTCGAGCAGCCATAACTTGCGATCGATCCCACCGGCATATCCTGTCAGACTTCCGGTCGCACCCACTACCCTATGGCACGGGATGATGATGCTTATCGGGTTATGTCCCACAGCCCCTCCTGTAGCTTGCGCGCTCATGCGGCTCTTCCCCAGCTTTTTCGCCGCATCTTTCGCCAGATCACCGTAAGTGCGAACCTCACCATACGGGATCTCGCAGAGCAATCCCCATATCAACTGCTGAAAATCGCTTCCGTTCGGCGCTAAGCGGAGGTTCGAGATGTCGGGTGATCCTCCCGCAAAATACTCATCCAACCATTCACAGGCCTGATCCAGATGCTCGTTTTCCCGCGCCTCCATCGGGGCATCCAAAGTGCCAGCGAAGTATTTCTGGCCTTCAAGCCATAGCCCCTTCAGCCCGTCATCGCCTGCCGCCAACGTGAGCATTCCCACAGGCGAATCGTATGTGCATGAAGCGTAGCTCGAACGTTTATCGCACTTATTCCCGCTCATCGATCATCATCCTTTCCTATCATACGAAGGTTTCCATATCTACAGCCTCCGGCGTTTTCTCCATTCAAAGGATCATCCGAACCAAGACCGACCAACTTCGCAGCTCTCAGTGAGGTTCCGACCAAAGGCTCATGGTGGCATAGGATCTCCATGGCCGCCAGTCCTCGGCAACATCTTCTATCTCGCGTTTTGACAAGGGATCGAGCACTTTCTTCACTCCAAGATCCGTCGATGGGAAAGCATCCGGATAACCCGTCGCACGCATGGCGATGTATTGCGCCGTCCATGGCCCGATCCCGGGAAGCGCTTCCAAAGCAGGGATCGTCGATTCAGGATCAGCGCCGTATCCAAGATCGAGCGCGCCCGATGCAAGCTCATCGGCAAGCCTGCATATAGTCCGGCACCGCGCTCCCACGATGCCGAGCGACCCCAATTCATCTTCGCCCGCATCCCCTAGCGCAACGATATCCGACGCACTGGGAAATGTGAAAGCAAGCCCTTCAACAGGGGTTTCAATAGGACGTCCTAAGGATCGGGCAACACGACCCGCAAGCGTGCTTGCCCCTTTCACCGAGATCTGCTGTCCCAAGATAGCGCGTACGCACATCTCGAATGCATCAAAGCATCCCGGAAGCCTCGTACCGATAAGGAAATTCTGCGGGAAACGCTTCGCGAATCCATCAAGCCCCAATGCTATGGACTTCGGGTCGCAGTCCAGGTCGAATTGATGGCGAACGCGACCGATCACTTGCGGAAGAGCACCCAGAAGCGAAGTCGAGACCGTAACGATAGCCCGATCATGCTCTTCATCGGGTCGAACCGATATCCAACCGGATGCCTCATCGCCCTCAACACACGAGATGCGAGCCGTCCTCCAATAAGCGCCATCGACCACAGCCTCCACTCCTGGAATGGCGCGCAGCTCCAAAAAGGCAAGCAAGCGATCCCAGGCGAAAGGCGGCCTATAAGCAAGCTCAAGCTCGATCGCATTGGGATCATCTGTACCCGCGCGCCGTCTACGCATGCTGCTCGGCACAAGCCCGTAATGCTTCTTGAATGCTGTGTTAAATTGCCGCTGGCTTCCGAATCCGGCCGCGCTCGCCACCTGCGCAATAGGCAGATCGGTCGATTGCAGCAACTGTTTTGCCAGCAAGAGCCTGCATGTCTGAAGGTATTGATTGGGACTCACTCCGAATTCCTCGATGAAGGCGCGGCGAAGATGCCTGTCGGTATAACCGAGCTTTCCGGCAAAGGAAGCCATATTGAAGGACGAGCCACAGTCCTCTTTGAGAAGACGTGCGGCTCTTCTGGCGAGCGCTCTTTCCGAATCGACCGGCGCCATACCGGGTGCCGATTCCGGGCGACATTGCAGACACGGACGATATCCGGCGGCTTCGGCTTGCGCAGCGGTCTCGAAGAACGTGCAGTTCGCGCGCTTGGGAAGCTTCGCCTTGCAAACGCTTCTGCAATATATCCCCGTCGATGACACGCCTACGAAGAACTTCCCATCGAAGCGGGCATCCTTCGACCGCAGTGCTTCATAACAAGCATCTTGATCGATCGCCATCGTGTATCCTCGATTCGCTGATAGAATTGGCTTTGATAGGATTCTAACCTTTCCCTGATAAACAACTAGCCATTTTCGGACATGCAAACGAAAATGCTGAAAGGCTCGGCATTTGGGAGAAGAGACGGACATATATAAGGTCGCGGATGTGCTCATGGCCATGAGCGGGGGTGTCGACAGCTCTGTTGCGGCGAAGCTCTTGATCGATGACGGCTTCAACACCATAGGGGTCACCATGAAGTTGTTCGGAGATTCGCTCATAAGCTACGGAGATCGGTCGCGTTGTTGTTCGCTCGATGACTTCGATGATGCGAAAGCCGTATGTCGCAAGCTCGGTATCAAGCATTACGTCTTCAACATGAAGGCGAATTTCCTTGACGATGTTGTCGAGCAGTTCTGCGATTCGTACATATCGGGCGAGACGCCGAATCCCTGTATAAACTGCAATAAGCATCTTAAATTCGAAGCGCTGCAGCAACGCCGACGCGAACTCGGAGCGAAATATGTTGCCACCGGGCATTATGCGCGCATCCGTTTCGACAGCGAGACGGGAAAGAGAAAGCTCCTTCGTGCAGCCGATGCGGCCAAGGATCAAAGCTACGTTCTTTACAATCTCACCCAGGACGACCTTTCTCACATGATGTTCCCTCTCGGAGATCTGACAAAATCCCAAGTCCGCGAGATCGCGCGCAAAGAAGGGCTTGCGAACGCAGAAAAGAGCGAGAGTCAGGATATCTGCTTCATCCCCGATGGTGATTACGCTGCATTCATACGGGATCATCGCCATTTGGATGAAGGCAGCGCGGCTTTCGCGCCGGGCAACATAATCGATGCGAACGGAAAGAAGCTCGGTGAGCATTCAGGGCTGATCCATTACACGATCGGGCAACGCAAAGGCATCGGACTTGCCAGCAAAGAGCCTCTGTACGTGCTGGGAAAGAACCCGGATGCAAATGAGCTTGTCGTGGGATATCGCGAAAAATTGCTCGTTGACGAGATATATCTTCGTGATGTGAATGTGATATCGGGAGATCACGCGGATGCCATCCATCGCGCAGATGTGAAGATCGGCTACAGAAGCTCTGCCGCGGCCGCCGAGGTTCACATCAAGAGCGACCGAACGGCAACCGTGCGCTTTGACGAACCGCAGGTTCGCATGGCGCCGGGGCAATCGGCTGTTGCATATATCGACGATGCCGTTCTTTGCGGCGGCATCGCTGTGTAAGGGTCAAATTCTAAGGCATATAAATACAAGTGGATGTACTTGGAGTCGAGGTTATTGCGGGTGTATAAACCTCTTCACACCCGTAACAGCAAGTGTCAAGGTGTCGCGAAGCGACCAAAAGCAAAGAATTGCGAAGCAATTGTTTGCGATGACTTGACACGAGCTAAGCCAAAGGAGCCGAGAGATCCACTTCATTCAAACGTATTTGAATGAAGTTAGCTCACGGCGACGACGCGTCGAGACGAAAGTATATCCACTTGCATTACACGCATGGAGCATTTCCAAATACGAAAAGAGATACCTTCGACATGGTTGAGGAGAAAGCGAGTCAGAAAGCCGATCTCTCAACTCTAGCGCAGCTCGACCCAGATGACATCCCCCGCATGAGGCGGCTTTGCCCCCACACCCGCCTCCATCATGTAATACGCATTGGCATGCTGCGTCTCCGGAGTGCCCGGATGTCCCGGCACGGGCGTTGCGCCAAGGACTCCGTCATCCCCAGCTTCCAGCATAACGAACTTGATCGAGAAGAAGACTTCTCCCGGCTTCGTTGCCTCAGCCGGGCGCTGCTCACCCGGAAGCTTGTCCGCCGGAACCGATACGTACTTCTCCATCCTGCCCGTAGGGAAATCGGCCATCAACCTTGCCGGGATCTTCTTCGGCACCGGATCAAGGCCGAGGAATCTGCGCATGACCGGCTGAAGATAGAAATTCAATGTGAACGAAGCTCCTCCACTGGGGCCGGAGATCCCAACGATGGGCACATCGTTCACAAGCGCATACGAGCTATGATGTCCAGGCCCGTGATTCGTCTGATGACAAACGACCTCACCCATCTCTTCGAGCACCTCGACAGACCAGTCATCGGATCCCTTGGACGAACCGGCGTTCAGAACCACTATATCCGCAACTTTGCAAGCCTCATCGATAGCCGATCGTATAGCCTCCCGCTCATCTGCAACGATGTCGAATGGAACGAAGACACCGCCCCATGCTTCCACCTTGCCGCGCACAACGATGCCATTGGACTCATACACCTTTCCCCGTCCTGCAAAGCGCTCAGGGGCTGCTTCGGAATACGGAAGATTGGCGGGGACGAGTTCATCACCCGTTGGGATGAAGGCGACTCGCGGCTTTGCCACCACCAAAACCGAGGAATGCCCGGCACCAGCGATACGCGCAGCCACATCAGGCGTGATGACACATCCGGCCTTGATAACGGTATCTCCAGCCTTCATCTGCGCACCGACAGGCCTTGTCCCGGCATATCGTTCCGATGGCGTCGCATCTATCTTGATACTCTGCTCGTCATCGGACACCTCGACATGCTCGATCACGATAGCCGTATCGAATCCTTCCGGCATCGCAACACCTGTATTCGCGAATTCCCAATCCTTGCCGCGAGCCCACCCGCTCGTATCCGGAAGCTCACCCTCACCAAGAGAAGCAAGATCATCCCAGTGAACGGCTACAGAATCCATGCGACATGTGAGCACATTCGGGACATCGGTCTTGCAGAGGATGTCCTGTGCGAGCACACGGCCGAATGATTCATTGAGCGCGATCTTCTCGACGGATCGTGCGCCTTTCCCGAAATCCTCAGGAAGCACCCGCAAGATCCCTTGCACAGCATCTTCTCTTGAAAGTTCGATATGTTTGGAATGATCTCGCATTATTAACGCCTTTCGTTTCGTGTTGATTAGCCGGCGAATCCTTTATGTTACGAGTATAGAACAGGGCAGGATCAAGATTCTGCCCCATGTGGGCGATCAAGATCGCCCACTACGCGAATAGACCTGTAAGCACAACGTGTAGTGGGCGGTTTTAACCGCCCACAAAAGGGCGATCAAGATCGCCCTCTACACGTACTCACAAGCTGACCAGAAAGACTATTTTGGTAGCGCACCCATCAACAGCTCGCTCAACTCTGCATCGCTCAGATCGTAGTTGTACATCGTCTTGTAATATGCCTTCGTCACATCCTCGATGCTGTCATCGAATGCATCCGGATACAACAGACGTGGCAGCCACTGCATACCCATGAGCTGGTTGACGGTCGGAGGGTTGTTCATCCAGCACCAAGGATCGTTCGGAACCTCATAGAAGTTATCATTCGCAATGGCTGCGATGCCTTGCCAAGCAGGGTCGTCACCTACTGTGTTGTAGATGCTGCCCTTCTGGAAGATGATGAGCTCAGGGTTCCAATTCGCGATCTGCTCTAGGCTGATCTCATTGCCGGATCCCTTGCCGGAAGCGTCATCCACGACCACCACATTATTGGCGACCATATCGATGACCTGAGCTTGAACCGAGGTCTTGGCGATAGCGTTCAAGCCGTTCTCACCCAGAAGATAAGCCATGTTCACGCGCTCAGCCTCGGGGATGCCGGCCATGGTATCTTCCACCTTCTTGTAGACCTGATCGCAATACTCGGAAAGCTCGTTACCGCGATCCTCCATCCCGAGAAGCTCGCCCAGCGTCTTATAGCAGGCACCGTAATCATCCAGATATGCCTCAACGAACACAACGGGGATCCCCAGCTGCTCCTGGAGCGCATCCAAGCTCTCCTCGGTATCCTTCTTCACCTCGCCGGTGTCGATGATGACCTGCGGATCTGCAGCAGCAACAGCCTCACGGTTGAGGTCGTCCTTCGCACCGAGCACGGCACCGAAGACCGGGTAGTCCTTGAACTTGTCACCGAAGATTGCAAGCTGATCGTCTGTGAGCGCCTGCGAAAGGCCGATCATCTTATCGGGAGCCATCGTCAACAGAACCTGTTGGGCGGTATGACCGGACGGACATATCCTCTCAAGATTCGCAGGAAGCTCTACCTCGCGTCCCAGCGAATCTGTGAACATTCTTGTCTCAGATTGCGTTGCCGCCGAGCTCGCAGCGCTCGCCCCGTCCGATCCGCCCGAGCACCCGCTCAGGACAAACGCTCCCATGCAGAGCGCCGAGACGCACATTGCAGACGCAATGCCTCTCACCAATGTCTTTTTCGATAACCGCATCGATCCCATCCTTTTATCTATAGAGCTTCTCGATCGCGTTCTATCTCGTGTACCGGCACGCAAACGCGCACCTTGTCACCATAAAGGGAGTTGACCTCAACATCCACGCTGTACAAACCGCTTATCAGCTCGGATGTGATGACGTCATAGGGAGAACCGTATGCATCGATCCTTCCATCTTTGAGCACCAGGGTCTTGTCGGAGAACAGGAATGCATGGTCGGGGTTGTGCGTGGACTGGATGATCGACAGCCCCTCGCGCGCCAACTGGCGAATGCAGGAAAGGACGCGTACGGTGTTGCCGTAATCCAGCGCGCTTGTCGGCTCGTCCATGACGATCGTGTTCGCATTCTGAGCAAGCGCACGAGCGACCAGCACCAGCTGCTGCTCTCCTCCGGAAAGCTGCGTATAGAGCCTGTGCGCAAACTTCTCTATTCCGATGCGCTCGAGCGCCTCATAGGCACGTTTGCGCTGCGAGCACCCTGGATTGCTGAGCATGCGCAGATCGGCTCCGGTCGCCATCAGCACGACATCCAGCACTTCATAGTCGTAGACCGATGCATGCGATTGCGGGATATAGGAGATCTCACGCGCACGCTCTTTGATCGACAGCTTGCGCATGTCCTTCCCGTTGACCTCGATGCTGCCGGTGTAGTTAGGATTCAAGCCGAGAATGCATCGGAACAGCGTTGATTTCCCCACACCGTTGGGGCCGAGGATGTTCACCAGAGTCCCATCCGGTATGTCAAAGGTCAGATCGCGGAGCACTTCATGGCTGCCATACGAAAATCCCAGATCCTTCACAGAGATGCTCATACCCTCTTCCTCCTCGTGATGAGATAAAGGAAGAAAGGTGCGCCGACGAAAGCGGTCAGTATGCCGATCGGGATCTCGGCTGTCGTTGCCAAACGCGCGATATCGTCAACAAGAAGGAGGAAGCCCGCCCCCATGAGCATGGACGCCGGGATGAGCTTCTTGTAATCGGCGCCGACCATCATGCGGCAAAGATGTGGGATCACAAGTCCTACCCACCCGATCATGCCGGTCACGGACACACAAGCTGCTGTGATGAAAGTGGCAGCGACTATGATGATGATCCTGACGAGCCGTGCATTCACGCCCATCGTGGAGGCCTCATCATCGCCCATGGTGAGAATATTGATACGCCAACGAAGCGCGAAGATAACGATGCAACCAACGAGTAGGATGGGGAACACGGTCGTAACCTGCGTCATCTTCGCACCCGTTAGGCTGCCCATCAGCCAATAGGTGATGTCAGCCAGCTCATCGGTGGGGTCGGCTACGAGCTTGGCGTAGGAAACACCGGCCTGGAAGAGCGAGCTGACCATAACGCCTGCTAGCACGACGACCATCATGTGGTTGCCTTTGGCTCGCGAGCTTATGAGCAAAACCAGAAACACTGTCAGAAGAGCGAAGCAGAATGCGGAGACGGACACCATCGCCGCGGTGAAGCCACAAAGTATCGCCACAGCGGCTCCGAATGCAGCTCCTTGGCTGGCTCCTAGGATATCCGGCGAAACGAGGGGATTCTGGAATGTTCCCTGATAAGCCGCGCCCGCTACCGACAGGCAACAACCGACCATGAGCGCGAGCAGGATACGCGGAAGACGCACGTTGAAGAAAAGGGTCGACTGCTGCTCTGTCCAAGTGGGTTCGATGGGGATAACGCAATTCACCAGCATCGCCACCGCTTGACCGGGGTCTATCGGATAGCGGCCGAGCATAAGGGATATAGCTGCAATGGCAACCATGAGGATAGCCAGCACGAGGATTATCAGATCCGCACGCTTGCTTTGCCTTGACCTTCTTTCGCAAGGCTCGATGGTTTGGCTGTTCGCATGCTGGATCAATTCATATCCTTGTTTCAGTATTATCCTGCTTTTAGGATTATCCTAATGCATGCATTATACTCATTTACGTATAGATTATGCGAGATTTTTCTTGAATTGGATCGATTTGATCAATACTGCGAAGCAAAATCATGTCAGAGGGACGGGGATAATGACATCAAATGGAACAAAATCATGTCAGAGGGACGGGGATAATGACATCAAATGAAACAGGAGGTCTTGTTCTTACGTTAGATAATCAAAGAAGCGCTGAGGCTATCATACCGAGCGCCTCGTCACCCGGTATGAGCTTCACCGCACCACCCCATGCGTCCGCGAATCTCTCGACAGCAATATCCGCCAACGCACTACGCACGACAACGAGCGCATGCTCAAAGCAACCGGTTGCACCCCCTTCGAGAAGCGCAAGGGCATCCGTAAATCCCATTCCCCTCGTAAACTCAAGACGACCAAGCTCATCAATCACCAAAAGTCCGCCTATCGCCCCCTCATCACAAAGAGTTGCGATGTGAGCAAAATGCTCATTGACGCGCTCGATCGCAGCATCATCGATATGCCAACCAATCCCGATACGCCCGGCTTGCGAGCTTTGAACATACGATCCATTCTCTTTGGCAAGGTCGCTGCGCTGAGCGAAAAGGAACCTTTCACGCTCGGGAAGAAGTATACTCTCGATACCCAATTTCTCGAATCCTTCATCATTCGATCTCTGGGAATCCGATTCAACCCATATGCCGGCAGATATCACACCATAGCTTTCGATCCCAAGATCATGAAGCCTGTCGACTGCCTTATCAAGCCAGCGGCTTTTTCCGATCTGCACATCACCCGTTAGAACAAAGAGCATAGTGGAATCCTATCTTGTTGCACATATCGTTTGCGAGGCTTATATGCCCGACAGAACCGTACGATATTGCATGTTGCTTATTATGCTTATTTCAGTATAATTTTTAGGCAAGCATATTGCAAACTTGCAACGGAGAGGATCGATCATGTCTTGGAAACTGTACGATGAGCTAATAGGCGGCATCCCCGATGACGTATTGGTGAAGGATTACTGCTTGGGGCTTTGCTGGAGCTATGTAGAAGCGGAGTCGGGCGCAGGCGTTTCATACACCTGTCGCGGAGGCGCCACGAAGAGCACAGATGCACGCAATTTCCGCGGACTGCCGTTGAAGAAGATGGCCGAGCTTTCGAAATCATGGCGATTCGAGGAAGCCACACTGGGAGTTGCCGCGCTGAATGCATGGTATGGGCAAAAGCAGTTCATCGACGATATGGGCGCCATCTACGATGAACCGGTAGAGCTCCCCGATGGCTCCATACACAAGCTGGATGCATTCGAGATCATGCGTCCGGAGATAACCGCCAAAGGCAATGCCAACGTGGTCGTGGTGGGGCATTTCCCGCATGTGGACAGGATCTGCGAATACGCGAATCTGACCGTGCTCGAGCGCAACTGCCGAAGCGAGCTCGATATGCCCGATCCTGCTTGTGAATATGTGCTCCCCGAAGCCGATTATGCCTTCATCACCGGTGTCACGCTTGAGAATAAGACGGCTCCTCGCCTGCTGGAGCTTGCGAAGGACGCATACGTAACCATGGTCGGACCATCCGTCGTGATGGCGCAGCCGCTCTTCGATGCAGGTGTCGATATGGCGGCGGGCAGCTTCGTGCTCGATCCCGAGAAGGCGAAGTACTCCGTACAATCCGGCGGATCGCTATCTTGCGGCGGCGCTCTTCAGATGGTGTCGATCAGGAAATAACGCGACCTGAATGTGTAGAGGGCGGTTTTAACCGCCCACAAAAGGGCGATCAAGATCGCCCACTACACGATGTGCTCACAGGTTGATACATGTGGACAGATGTGATCCGCCCTAAGCGTTCTGGACCTTAATGGATCCCTGGCCAGACGGCACCGGTAGCAGGACCTTTGATGTTACGATTCTCATCCGTTGTGGGAATGACACCGAATTCCTTCAACAGCCCGTAGATATCCGTATCCTCGATGGCATCCAAACCCTTCGACAGAAGAAGCTTCTCGATCAGGCTCATGTTCATATCGGTTGCCGGCTTGCCATCCCGAAGCAACACGGTGGCATTCAGCAGCACACGCAGGTCGAAGCAGCTGCCCCAAACCTCAGGCACTCCGCGATCTATATCGAGCAAAGTGTAGACCGCCTCCATACCGGTTCGCATAGAGTATTCCGTGGTGAAGATGGTATCGCGCGGCGTTTCAGCGAATTGCCCGATGAACGCGAAGTTCACCGCCCCTTCCGGAACCACTAGCGGGCGGTCGCCCTCAGCGCGCGGCATGAAGAACGCGGTGATGTAGGGCATCATGCAGGGCACCGTGTTCGCGCTATTCTCGGCAAGTTCTTCGATCTGATCTTCCGGAACACCGATGTGATAGAGCCACTCTTCGCATATCTCTTTGCCCGTACAATCGCGCATGGGCTTTTTCACGTAATCACCCGGACGGTCGGTGAACAAGCTGTACACCCAAACACAAACGGTGCCTGGCTTCTGCGCACGGAACTGTGGCTGACGATTGATGGTCCACGAGAGCAACCAGCTGGAATCCTCGACTGAAACAATGCCACCCGTAACAACGTTCCCCGAAAGCGGATCGCGCCTGCAGATCTTCTCTATATACGGGATGATCTTGTCATCAAGCGTGGTGACCGTAGCGCTTTCCCAGTTACTGAGCTCAGGAGTGGAGCAGAATTTCTCCGGATGTCCGAAGTCGGGCGACTGTACAGCGATGCGCTTCCAAAGATCCCATGCATCACCATCGACCAGTTCAGGCGCGAACTTCGCCGGCTCGTCCTGACTGCCGAACGAGGAATGCGCAACGCAGCTTCCCGGCGTGATGAACACAAGATCGTTCTCGGTGAGCTGGATGGTCTCTACAGATGCTGTGCCCTTCGCATTATCGGCCGCATCGGCATCCTGCACTCCTTCAGCCGCATCTATCGCTGCCGGCGCATCCTCACGAAGAAGCAGGATCTGCGTAGCTACCTTCCTGCTGTTATCCTTGGCCTCGTCGCATGAGAAGTTCACATCGAGCACATGGGTGTTGAACTGGAAATCCACGCCGTGAGCCTCAAGGTACTTCTGCATGGGCAGGATCATGGATTCGTATTGATTGTAACGGGTGAATCGAAGTGCGCTGAAATCGGGCAGACCACCCAGATGATGGACGAAACGCGTAACGTAGCGCTTCATCTCAAGAGCGGAATGCCAATTCTCGAACGCGAACATAGTGCGCCAGTACAGCCAGAAGTTCGAGTTCAGAACCTCATCGGAGAAGTAGTCGGTTATCTTCTTGTCCTGCAATTGCTCTTCCGGCGTGAAGAACAGCTTCAGGATCTCCATGCAGCCTTTGTCGGAAAGGTTGAACAGGTTATCGGTGTGAGCATCTTTGCCGCGGTCGATGGTTGCGCGGCAAAGCGAATAGTTCGGATCGCGCTTATTCAGCCAGTAGTAATAATCGAGCACGCTCACGTTCTCGTCCTCGATGGAAGGGATGTCGCGGAACAGATCCCACATGACCTCGAAATGATTATCCATCTCACGACCGCCGCGCATGGTATATCCAAGTTGCGAATAGTCCCAGCCATCGCATGCACCGCCGGCGCGCGGATCGCGTTCGAGGATATGGATGTTCTTACCGGGCATCTGCGCATCGCGCACCAGATAGCAGGCCGCCGTGAGCCCCGCCAAACCCGAACCGATGATGTAAGCCTGCTTGCCTTCGACACCTTCCGGCTTGAGCGGATGGGCGAATGCTTCGTAGTTTCCACTTGAGTAATACATAAGGCACTTCCTTACAAGTTCGATGATCGCCTTTCCATCATTCTGTTCGAGATCGATCTGGCTTTAGGAGAAGAAGAGTCAACAGTTACAGAAGCGTCATCGGTCTGAAAGGAAGAGTTCAAATAGCAGAACACGCATGACAATGGGTCTTTCATCATGGGTTCAAGTTTGAAGTTGCAAGATAGCGTGTTACAATGTATTTACATACTGAAAGGAGTTGGCATGAGCACCACATTCACCATGCGCATAGACGAAGGACAGAAGACCTTGATCGCTGAATACGCAGCAGCGCAAGGGCAGTCAATGGCGGATTTCCTCATCAATTCCGCGCTCGACATCATCGAGGATGCAACCGACCTTCGCGATTGGAACGAAGCTTATGAGGAATACAAAGCCGACCCGGTCACATATTCACATGAAGAGGTCATGAAGGAGTTCGGATTGCTGTGAGCTGGAAGCTTGAATACTCAAAGAAGGCTCAAAAGCAGCTACGAAAGTTGGATCCGAACCAACGGAAGATAATCCTCTCCTGGTTGGATAAGAATATCTATAATTGTGAAAATCCTCGATTGTTCGGGAAGGCTCTCACGGGAGAACTCTCGAACCAATGGCGTTATCGTGTAGGCAATTATCGCATCCTATGCGAGATCCACGATGATGAGCTCATCGTGCTCGCGCTCAATGTCATCCATCGAAGCAAAGCGTATCGCAAGTAACATTCAGAACGTGACACGCGCCCATTGCGGGTCATTCGGCTTCGATGGAACGTATCTCCAATTCGCGCCCACGTAGCAATTCTGTATCGTTGCTTTCACAATAAGGGCACGTTCGCCCATGTTCTACGGTCGGATACGTCTTCCCGCAAGCATTGCACACCGTTACTGCAGGCACTGTGCAAACTTCCAATTGCGCACCACGTACAAGGTCATTCTTCGATGACGCCCACTGCCATGCATCCTCGAAGAAATCGGTGACGATCCCTGACACCTCACCCAGATCCACCGTCACCTTCTCGATATGGGTCAGATCGTTCTCGCGTGCCGCATCTTCGAGCACATCGATCATCGCGAACACTACGCCCAGCTCATGCATCGTCTATCCCTTTTTGCCCGGAATGATCTTCTTTATCAGCATCTTTCCAGCATTGGGAAGGATCTTCTTCAGCTTGTCCTCGCTCTTCACCATGGTGGAGCACTCCGGATGCTCACGGCGAAGATGGATGGCATCGAATTCGCAGCGCGTGGTACAAAGTCCGCAGCCGATGCATTTGTTCGGATCCACGATGCTCGCACCGCATGATAAGCATCGCGCGGTTTCAGTCTTGATCTGGTCTTCGGTGAGCGTGGCGCTACGGTCGACCCAATCCAAATGCAGCTCGGTGATCGAATCGCCCATATCCGTTGAAGCCTTCTCTGCCTTTGCATCTGATTCAGCATCCTTGCATGTTGCAGCAGAGACTGCCGGACATGTGGGCTTCTGCCTTCCGGCATGATCGTAGCTTGTCGGATCGATGGCCAGATCTTCCTTGTTCATCTCCACATAATGGCGCTGGTTGCGTCCAACGGTGAGCGAGCTTCCTGTTTGCGCGAATCGATGAAGGCTGACAGCGGCTTCATGCCCAGCGGCGATGGCATCGATCACGAAGGATGGACCGGTGAAAGCATCTCCTCCGACGAATATGTCCTCCTGGGCGGTCTGATACGTAACAGGATCGGCCAGCGCGCACCCTCCACGTCCGAGCTCCACAGCGCTCCCATCGAGCAAGCTTCCCCATTCGATGCTCTGTCCTATGGCCATGATGACGTTCGCACATTCCACTGTTCGCGTGTCACTATCGTCATATGTCGGGGAGAATGCGCCATCCTCGTTGAAAACGCTCGTACATCGACGCAAGGTTATGGATCGGACACGGCCATCCTCATCCGCCTGGATGCTGCATGGCCCCCAGCCATTGTTGATGACAACGTTCTCTTCGAGCGCCTCTTCGATCTCTTGGTCGGTTGCAGGCATCTCGTCCCTTGCTTCCAAGCAATACATCTCAACGCGATCGCTTCCGCAACGAAGAGCCGTGCGTGCAGCATCGATAGCAACATTTCCTCCACCGATCACGACCGTCTTTCCCTGAAGATGCGGGATGTTGGCCAAGCGAGCTGAATCGGAGTCGGTCTCAGCGACATCTCCAGCGCTATCTCCGGCATCACTTCCAGCGCTATCTCCGGCACCATCAACGTCACCATCGATACCGTTCCCTTCACCCTTGATAGCGCTCATCGTTTCGCGAAGGAAATCCACTGCCGAGTACACGCCTTTGGCATCTTCACCCGGAAGTCCGAGCGAACGGGCACCTTGGGCTCCGATGGCCAGATAGAATGCCTTGTAGCCCTGATCGCGCAGATCATCGAGCGTCACATCGCGCCCGACATCCACGCCGCATCTGATGTCCACGCCCAGTTGACGAAGCACATCGATCTCGGCATCGATGACATCTTTCGGCAGCTTATAGGACGGGATCCCGTAGGTCATCATGCCGCCGGGTCGATCGAGCTTCTCGAACACAGTGGGCTTGTAGCCGGCAAGCGCCAGGTAATAGGCACAGGTAAGCCCTGCCGGGCCCGACCCGATGATGGCGATCTTCTCGGAGAAACCCCCACGGGTCGTTGGAGGCACCACCTCGGGAACGAAGCGATGCTCGGCCTCAAGATCCTTCTCGGCGATGAAACGCTTCACATCATCGATAGCCAGCGGGTCATCAATGGTCGCACGCGTGCAGGCAGCTTCGCATCTCTTGTTGCAAACGCGTCCGCATACGGCAGGGAAGGGGTTCTCCTTCTTGATGAGCTCGAGCGCATCGCGATAACGTCCTTCGGATGCCAGACGAAGATACCCTTGGATGGAGATGTGCGCCGGACAGGCCGTCTTGCAGGGCGCGGTTCCAGTCTCGTGACATTCGATGCGGTTGCTGTTCTTGTAATCGGTGTCCCAATCCTCTTCTCCCCATGAAAGGGTGGGAAGCGGCTGGCGTGGGTACTCGATCGGACCGTCTGTCGTAGGTATCTTCTGCCCCAGCTGCACAGCGCCTGCGGGGCAGACCTCTACGCACCCGGCACAAGCCACGCATTTCTCGCCATCCACCTCTGCGATGTAGGCCGACCTGCTCATGTTCGGCGTGTTGAACAGCTGGGATGTGCGAAGCGCATAGCAAACATCCACATCGCAATTGCACACGGCGAATATCTTGTCCGAGCCATCGATGTTCGTTATCTGGTGCACATATCCGTTCTTCTCGGCTAGAAGCAATATGTCGAGAACCTCATCGTATGTGATGAAGTGGCCCTTGCCCGTTTCCACGCAGTAATCTGCCATGTCTCCTACAGCGATGCACCAGTTCTGCGGATCGCTGCCCGCATTGCCACCGCGCACGCGCTCGGCCACACGGCACGAACATGCGCCCGCAGCGAATCGATCGTACTTCTTCAGCCAGTGCGAGATTCGCTCCACATCCACAGCCTGGTTCTCATGCTCGATGGCGCGCTCGACCGGTATGACATGCATTCCGATCCCGGCACCTCCGGGTGGCACCATCTTCGTGACCTTCGTGAGCGGAAGGTATGACATGCGCTCGAAGAACGTGCTGATCTCGGGATGCTCTTCCATCTGCTGTTGGTTCATGACGGTGAACTCGGCCGATCCGGGCACGAACATCGGCAGCACATAGCGCTTCTCGTGGTCAGGATTCTTACCGTCGAGGTTCTCCCAGTTGTACTCGATGATGCCCTTGACAGCCAGATCATCGAGGAGCTTTTGGAGCACATCGCCTTCCAAGCCGCAGCGTTGCTGTAGCTGGGCGAAGGTGAGCGGCTCGCGCACTTTCATGTGCGAGGTAAGCTGCGCCTCCTCCTCGGTCATGACGCTTGCGAGCCCCCAGTATTCCGGATCGGTGGGCGTCACCTTCACTCCGATGCGATCAGTGATCTTCTGACCCTCAGCGAGAACGGTGGGCTTCAGCGGTTCCGAAGCTGCAGAGCCGGGAGCATTCGGCTCTTCCGGGTGATAAGGAGTGAACGTATCGTTCTCGGAATAGAGCTCTTCAGCGATGATGCGATGTGGTTCGCCCGATGGAGCGGTTTTCGGGATGATGTTGCGCTCGGCGATCTCAGCATCGGTAAGTCCACGGCGCATGGCCATCTTACGCTCTTCTACCGTCGATCCGCCAAAAGGTTCCTTCACTTTGGTGAGAGTCCCATTGTTCGCTTTCTTCGCCATCGCCTTGACCTCGTGCTTCCCTGCGCTTTCAGTATGCGCTTCCAGTGTTCCCATTGTTATGTAAAGCGATTATAAGCAGGTAAAACAGGCGATTTCCAGCGAATCACAATACGAACACGAAAGCGCCTTGCTCTCTACAACTCCTCAATCTCTTCGACATACGAGCGACCATTTGTTTCCGGTATCCTCAGCATAACGGCATCCGATGCAGTTGTCCTTGAAGCAGGTTCGCTTTGACCTCATGTGATCAGGGAAAAGCGCCCTCACATCGAAGAGCGGGCTATCCAGCTGCTTAGGCAAATCGAAACCTGCCATCTTCGCCACCACCATTGCCGCAAGCTGCTGCATCCCTGTCTTATCGGGATGCGATCCATCGCTACTCTGATAGTCATACCCGTAGGCACGGATATCCAAAAGGTCACAGCCTTGCGATCGGGCGGCTCGCGCGATGGCATCATTGTATTCATCCAACGATCTCCCCCGCAATGAATAGCAGAAATCCGACACCTCGTTGCCCGCGACCCTTCCCGGTACGAGCGAGATGCAATGGATCCTTGCACCCGGCGCCATCTCTTTCAGGTTGGCGAGCATCTTCCCGTAGGCCGCTTCAAAAAGGTCGACAGCATCATCAGGCGCAATGTCTGCCACATCTTGAGGATAGCCGGAAAGATCCAACCAGACCGGAACGTTAGTTGCGCGCCCCTCTGCCTGCGCCTTCGCACCTCCCCATCCATAATCGTTGATGCCATAGAAGACCAGGATGTCATCCGGTTTCGAAGATCGCACGCTCTCGCCTCCGAGAACCTGCCGGGCTCGCTCCGGCGAGCTTCCCGCAGGAAACCCCATGCCTTCGACCATCGACCCGGCATAGGAGGCGTTCGCAAGGAACTCGCCATCGAGCGCATCGATCACCTTCATCCACCAAGTGTCCTTCGCGCTCTCGATGCCCGTAAGATGGCTGTTGCTCTTGAAGTAGAAGCATCTATTTATAGTGGGAACGAACCCCTCGAAAGTCGAGATCGAGTCCCCTATGATGGATATCCTTCTTGGCATGCTGTTTCCTTTGGTCGCGCACTTTAGGCGATGCTTCTGGCCGTTTCCTTTGACGGTTCTCCTTATCCGATGATGCTACCTGCAGGCGCGTAGGTGATCTTTCATGTCGTTTGGGATCCTTCTGCTCTCGATGGCTTTCTGGATGGCCTTTCGGCGAGTCCATTCATCGAGCACGACTCCTTCGGCCGCCTTGTCACCTTTGCGCTCCAGATATGGCAGAGCCGCTTGCTCCTGCTTTGCAAGAGCCTCGGCGAAGCACCAAGCGCGCATCATATCCACGTAGTAGACATCATGCTCCGTGGCAGGGCTTTCGATCGTATCGGGCATTCGGGTCGCCGCGACCATATCGAGGAAGCGCGGTTCGAACAAATCCTCAAGATACAACCTCATCAACACTCCGATGCCGAACCGGATCGTGTAGCAGCGACCCGATGCCAACCATTCCTCCACCTTGGCAAGGGTTTCTTGGGGACGTTTGCCAAGCGTGCCCACCGGAAGCTGGTCACACGTCGCCCAATTATCCACATAGGGAAGGAACCTGTCGTAAAGCTCGAGCGCGGCATCGTAGTCCTTTTCGAATCCTATGGAGAAGGCGTGAACCTGGTTCTCATCGAAAGAATGATGCGGGAGCGCTTTGAGGAAAGAAGGAGCGTCATCGCGCTTGACGAGCTGCTTGGCTATCTTTCGGAGCACCGGGGTTCTCACGCCGGCGATGAGATCGGCATTCACGGTCGGAACCAAGCCGGAATGGAAGCGCTTGTAGTCCGGATCCGTATTCTCGAAGAGGCTGCGACAAACGAATTCCTGAGCGGTGTCATGGTCGAACCCAGGAAGGCATTCGCAGATCACCTCTTCGAATGGGGTGCTTTCTGCCCTCTTTAGCAACTCATCCTTCTGTTCGCGGGAAAGTTGCTTGAAATGAGCCTCAGCGCTCATGGCGCGCTCTTTGGAATAGAAACGGGCTTTGGCAAGCAATCGAACAGGCGGATGCGATTTGGTGTATTTGGCTCCTTTTCCGGCCTTGTGAGCGGCAAAACGGGCATCCACATCGGTGGCATAGCCGGTGTATAGGCTTCCGTCCTCGCATTCCAAAACATATATGTAGTGTTCGAACAATGCCATCGATACCATCCTTCGGCATATTCTCGGGCGATATCCTACACTCTAGTATACTTATGCAATCCCGATAAACCATAACCCCGCGGATATGGAGCACAAATTGACCTCTTCAATCACAGCAAAGCTTGATCGTACGAACAATTTCGGAGGGAACCTCTTCATCGACACCCGATCGGCAACAGAAGAAGCTGTTCCTTTCACCCAGGCAGTCATCAATGGCTTGGCTCCAGGCGGAGGGCTCTATGTTCCACAGGCCATCCCGGAACTCTCGATGGATGAGATCGCATCGCTTGCAGCGATGCCATACTGGAAACGCGCAGCCCATGTTTACAAGGCCTTCAACATCGATCTTGACGATGACAGGATCGATCAGTTGATGCAGTGCTCCTACGGCAGCAACTTCGACACGCCGGACATCTGCCCAATAACGACCATCGATGACAACACGCATGTGCTCGAGCTTTGGCATGGACCTACGAGCGCATTCAAGGACATGGCTCTGCAATGCCTTCCGCATTTCTTCGGTGCCAGCGCTAAGAAACTGCGTGAAGAGGGCAAGCTCGACAACGAATTCTGCATCCTCGTTGCCACGTCCGGTGACACCGGCAAAGCCGCGCTCGAAGGGTTCAAGGGCGTCGAAGGCGTTTGCATCGGCGTACTGTTTCCTGATGGCGGCGTTAGCGATATCCAGCGCAAGCAGATGATGACCACCACGGGCGATAACGTGTATGTCTGGGCAGTCCGAGGCAACTTCGACGATTGTCAGACCACCGTGAAGAAGGTCTTTTCCGATGCTGGATTCGCCAAGGAGGTCATGCACGATTACAGCATCGCTTTCTCGAGCGCAAACTCCATCAACTGGGGGCGCCTCCTTCCTCAGATCGTCTATTACATCTCCACTTATTCCGAGTTGGTCTCAAAAGGCAAGATCGCAGCAGGCCAGCCCATAGATGTTTGCGTGCCCACAGGGAACTTCGGCAACATCCTTGCCGCTTGGTACGCCTCGCGCATGGGAACTCCTATCGAACGTCTATTCTGCGCCAGCAACGAGAATCGAGTGCTCACCGACTTCATCAACACAGGAACATATAACATCTCCGAGCGTGAATTCGTTCTCACCCCCTCTCCCTCAATGGATATCCTCGTCTCTTCGAACCTGGAAAGGCAGCTTTTCGAGATATCGGAACGCGATGGCGGGTCGATCTGCGGATGGATGGCCGATCTCAACACGAACCGAAGCTTCAAAGTGACGAAAGATGTGTTCGAGAGCATGCGCAAGATCTTCCTTTCGGATTCCATCACCAATGAAGAATGCCTTCGAACCATCAAAGAGGTCTTCGAAGAGCATGACTACCTGATAGACCCACATACCGCTGTTGCATATGCGGTGGCCGAGAACCTCCGTGGTGAAAACCCTGTCGTCGTCGCCTCCACAGCACACTGGGCGAAATTCGGAGACAACGTCTATCGTGCCTTGCATGGGATAGCTGCAGGCTCTCCCTTGCCTGCCGATGTCGCGAAACTCAGCGGATGCGAGCTCAACAAAGTGATAGCCGACGAGACCGGCAAGCACGACATCCCGGCCGGACTTGCTGACCTCGATAGCATGACGCAACGCTTCAACGAGGTCATCGATGGCGACGTTGCTTGCGTTGAGCAGGCTGTCATGCGTTTCTTGACCGAGCAGAGCTGATCTGTTTCCCTGTCCGATATATTTACAAATCATAATCAAAGCCCAATTCGTTCCGATAATTGGATATCATGTTTGTATTCGAACTTGATGCTTGGAATGAATAACATCCGTAAGGAGACGGTCCATGAGCCAACTGAACAAACTTGAAACGAGCGTCCGTCTATCCGTTGTCAACCCAAAAGCCGAAACGGGCTCGGTCTTCGGACGAGGCATAGCCGTTCTTTGTCGCGGTGTTCGCGAAATGGGTTCTCTCAATGCCGCTGCAAAATCCATGGGAATGGCATACAGCAAAGCTTGGAGGATCATCAAGGATACCGAAACCGCTCTTGGGATCAGTCTTCTTATTCGCAATGGCGCTCATGGAAGCGAACTCACCGATGAGGGCAACAAGCTACTGGACACCTATTTTGCGATCGAGAAGGAACTTTCTCAAAAAGCTCTCGACCTCTACAAGGAACTCACCAAATAGATCGCTCTTCTCTAACGAAGCACCATAGCGTACCACCCCCTTCTCTTTATACACGAGCATGGCTTCATATTCCCTTATGCAATCTTCCGGTGTTTCAAAAAAGCTTATCGGGTATTGGAAAAGGGCATCATCCTCGAACAACTCTGAGTTGCTATCGCTTCGATCTTCCGATGTTCGGGCATTCACGATGTTGGCGTTCTTCCCATCCGATCGTTGGCGCACGCTCTTCTCATCTATACGGCGTTCCAGTTCAGGATTGCTCCCGAACGTATACATGCAGTTGTAACATGTGCCCATATCGTTGAATACATGCGTTTTGCAGATGGGGCATGTCTTCAACGACAGCTTCACGCATGATCCCTCGTTTTCCATCTTCTATCCCTTCCTTTCGTTCACAGGAACCCCTAGCTTTATGACATCCCCTGCTTGGAGCCAATCTCCTTGCTTGGAAAACCGCTCTGCCACCATGGATGCCTCTTTTCGTCTTAACCTTCTGCGTCCTTCCACATTGCGATGCACTTCCAAGACCCTACCGTCCTTCGAGATGAATGCCACATCCAGCGGATATCTCATCCCAAAGGTATGGATGTCATGGCAAGGAACCAAAAGGCGCGTCACATCATCCGGATCCTTGAAGAGCATCCCCCGCAATCTCGAGCTTGCGCTGGTCGCCATCTCCAAAGACTGCGCCTCTCCGGATATATCCATCAGCCAATCATCGCCATTATTCTTCTTATCGGCTTTATTCATGCGTGCTGAATATGCATAGTGACGCTTGTGCCTCCGTCTATCTGCTGCATCGAAACCATCAGCCATCTGCAATCCCCTCCTTCTTTCACATAGGTGCTTCGCAATATGCCCATCTCCTCGATAGATCCTGTCAATCCGAGCTTCGCCCACCCTCGAGCTTCAAGACTCTTATCCATGGAATGCTCTACGCTCTCAATGCCATCTCGTAAATGGAAGTAGACCAAGCGTCCGTCTTCGTTCATCACGAGGAGCACTTCTTCTGAAAGGTTCATCACCTCATCTGAGAACCACACCGGATATGCATCATCGCCCTGTTCGAATACTTTGAATCCAGTATCTTCCAAAGCCGTCTTCTCATCTGATCCTGCATCCAACCGTTGCAGGATCCCGTTCACATACTTGCTGTCCACATCCTTGGCGCTCGCACTTCCTCCCATTTGCAGCGCGATCGCCGCCACGAACACGAAAACCACGCACAGCGTCAATGCTCTAGCGAATCGGTTCTTGGCCACCGTCCTATCCAATCTCTCCACCTCCTTGAGCGCATGTTCGCTAAAACGTTGGCGAGCTTCGGCGAACATGCTTTCTCGGTCATATGTCCAACTCGCGATATCATTTCGAAGAAAGCCATTTACCTGGAGAATACGGGTCGAGCGTTATCTGAATGCTGTGATCCATCGTCGGCATCAACACTCCGAAAACGCTCCCGCGCAACGGCAAGCCGAAAAGCGTAGGTTCGTATGAGTACCTCATCGAATACGTCACATATCCATCACCTACGGGAGAGCTTGCCGCCTCGCAGCTCACCTCTCCTGCATCCATCTTCTGGGATATCATCGCTGTCATATCGCCCACGACCGAGAATGCATCAGTGCCCTCAGCAAGCGACGACGCGCAGATCCTCGCACTGTTTCGTGCCACCCTGTCGAACTGCGCGCATTCTCCAAAGAAGGTCATCGCATTCACGAGGATGGCCGCTATCGCGATAACGACAGGAAGCACGACGCACAGCTCAACGCTCATCTGGCCGTCCTCGTTCTTTACCCTCCCCTTCATATCGCAACCTGCTGGGATCATTGCCAACTCCTGACCGGATCCAAACCGGAAACCTCCTGCTGAAGCGATGATATGACGCTGTCCAGAAGGCCGTCTGATGCGCTGTCTGATCCGGGCAAGAACCACTCGATGGTGAAGCTCTCTCCCGTCTCAGGATCGGAGAATGTGCTCACGTTCATCCAGCTCGAATCCGTTCGTTCCTTCAGATCCTCTGAGACAATGGATGCGATCGAAGAGAACAGTCCCGTGCTAGGCGTTGATCCGTACAAGGCTCCCTGCTTCACCTTCATGAAGTTCGTTGAGAACGTGCTCCCATCGATCGCTATATATCCGGTATTCACCAGAACAGGAAGTCTAGGATCTATATCCGCCGGCTGAAGACCTATCCCCTCGATCACATCACGCAAGAAGTCGCTTGCCCATGTGCCAAGCCCACTGGATGTTGATGTGGAAAACGAATTTAATCCGCTCTCCACTGTCTCGGTCAAAGCGCTCTGACCTTTTGCGTACGCCCGCAAAAGCCCGGTCCAGCAATCTGCGACGATATTCGAAAAACCTCCCACCAAAGGAACATCTCCCACCAGATTGCCGATGACCCTGGTTATCACGCTTGAACCATCCGAACCGGAATCTTTCAATAATGTTGCTCCGGACACCGCCGCCGTAGTTCCGAGCGTAGTGCCGCCATTCACAAAAGAGCTCTCGAATCCGGAATCTGCCGGAGGTTTTGCCGTATTAACCACCATGGCTATAGAGCCGAACTTCCCCGGTGGATCGGGTATCAGTCGTTTTGCCACAGCGTCCTCGAATATCTCCTTGATGCTATCAAGGAGCGGGGTCACTTCATCTTTCACGGACTGCGTAAGTGGATCCAGTTCGGATCTGGCCTGCGCATAGTCTTTGACCGCCTGAAGGAACAGCGCGTAATGATGCTCGAATCCGTTGCTGACATTGGTGGATGCCGCAGCTACGTTTCCCATGCTCGATACACGGAATTCGCAGCTTGAGCAAAGCGTGAATCCTCCCGCATCAAGCTCGCTGATCGAACCCATCCGCACAGCGTCTGACGCTTTAGGACATCCGCTCCAAGCATGCATGGTCTGTTGCCCATCGCTAGCCGTGATCGGATAGCGCACTTCGGTATAGAGCTTCGTCTGCTTCATCCCATCGGTGTTCTTGAAAAGCTCCGGTAGGCTGTATGAAAAAGAGCCGTCTGCATCATCTATGAAAGCAGATTCGAATTCCTCGCTCGCGTACTCATAGAAGCGTTTTCGGATCGCCGAGTCCGCTCGGCTCTCTATGCTTCCGCTGGATGGCACAGGATCGTTCTTCCTGCTCGAATAATAGGCACGCAGCCTTTTCAAAGGCACTTGGAAATTCCAAGCATCGACATTCGTGTAAAGAGCATTGTCCTCGGAAGCTATATCGGACAAGCTTCCGGCGCGTTCGTACATGCACTGAGTCGGAGCGCTTCCGCAGTCCGCCATGAAGGCGCGCTCCTTCGCCTCGTTGGCCTTCTTCGCTGCATCCTCCGCCTTAGCAGAATCTTCCCGTATTCGATCGATGTCCTCGTCCACCTGTCCGCTAAGATCAGCAAGCGCACCATCAGCGTCGAGCTGGAAATCGATACCCTTTTGCGGCACCAAGGCAGCAAGCGCGAAATAAGATGCATCCGAAGCTCCCTCATCATTCGCCGAAGCAACTCCCATAGCATTTGCAGCCGCAAGGAAGGGAAGCATCCTTTGGATCGAATTCAAACCCTTTACGGCTCCTTCATAGAAACCATCCCGCTTCTCCATTATCCGATTGGCCGACTCTATGAGCTTCTCGGACAAAGCGGCCAAAGGAGGCACACATGCCGCGACTATCCCCAAGCCGAACAGCGTTGCTGAGAGCAGTGTCAAGGACAGGACAGCGGCATCGCATATATTCACAGCGCTCACGAACTCAGCGACCTCGTTCTCAGCCGCCAAGGCAGAAGCATCTGCCACTTCTTGTATCTCAGCCGAAGCCGAACCGATGCGATAGAGCTGTGCGCCGGTGAATATGAGGGCTATGCACAAAAAGATACTGATCGCCATGCCGATAGTGGTGATGCCTCGCTCGTCCCGAAACAACCCTTTGGGAGAGAGCCTTAAAGTGCGCACCCTCAGATCGCGTTGCGCACGCACTGCACAAGTGGCGCTCGCATTGCAAACCCAACCGACATGCCTTGGCCGAAACGATATGTTCGATAAGCGATGGTTCATAGCACATTCACCCAGTCCTTTGGCATATCGCCCTCCCCGGATGATGCTGTCCAAGAAGGCTGGGTAGCGGAAACGACCTCGACTTCCAATTCGAGATTGCCTCCATCGTTCAAGGCGCTGGCAAGACTCATCGCCTTATCCAAAAGGGGAAGCGGCTTGACCTCGTTCGTTATCCTCACGCTCACCTGTTCGGATGCCTCATTGCCGGTCATCTCGATCTCGTAGGAGCACTCTCCGGAATGAATGTGGAAGATCGGGATATCCGGTATGGCTGAGAGCCTTCGCCTGATGTAGTCCTCATTGGTCGATGATGCATCGGCAGAAGCTGTGGTCAACAACCTGCATCCTTCTGCCGCCGCACCGCGCATGACGATATGGTCGTAAAGGCATATCGCCGGTTGAAGCATCATCAGAAACAGCAGCATGAGGATAGGAAGCACAAATGCGGCCTCCACTGTAGCCTGACCACATGCATCCCTCCACTTGCAAGCGATACTTCGATGCAACACAGGAAGCATAGAACAAGGATCCCTATCAGTAGGAGAAAACATCTGCTGCGCCTCCCAGCAACACCTCGACATTATGCGATGCCGCCTGCACGGCGTGATCGACGAACACCCCGTCCTCGATCGATCCCATAAGCAGGCCCAATGCTACGAATATGGAAAGGCAAGCCGTCAGCACCAGGGCATACTCAACCGTTCCTTGACCGGACTCCACTTCGAACTTCGAGATGCATTCGCTCAACAGATCACGAAGAGGAACGAAATGCCCTATGCGCTCACCAAGATCGCCCAACATGCTCCTAGCAGCATCCGTTGGACGGATGTTATCCTCCCCTACACCTCCGCATCCTTTTGCACCATCTCCCGCACCGGGCACTACACACGCTACAGACCGGATATCCCTTGCGCTATCGCATCCCAAAGCTCTTGCAATTTGGGGCGGAATATCGTTATGGCTATGATGGCGATCACTACCAAGACTCCCACCAAGATCGCGTACTCTGTCGTGCCTTGTCCCTGTTCGCATCCCGTCTTCTTTCGCACTTGCGAAGCTGATGCCTCCAGCGTGGCTCTCATCATCGCAACCTTTGTGCTCGAAAGCTCCTTCATCGCATGCATCTTCGATCGAAGCGATTCCTTTATCTGCTGCACCCTTTGTTCCATAGATCCTCTTCCTTTCTCCTCTACGTCTTCTAGAACACCCTGCATTCGAGCCACTGTCGCCTTCACTCCGAACATCAAGCGCATGCTCATCGGTTTTGACCTTCGCTCTAAGCTCGGTCATGCAAGGTCTTTCAATAGCGCGCGTCATCACAAACCACCACCCATCAACTCCAAGAGCACAGGGCCTACCACCAAGATCAACATTGCGGGCAAGATGAGAACACCTGTGGGGATCATCATCTTTACTGGAGCTTTCGCCACTTGCTCCTCACGCCTGACTCTATAGGCAACCCGTGCCTCCCGGCTTTGCTCCTCCAGGTTCTCAACCATGGAAGAGCCGAATCTTATCGAACGGATCATGGTCTCCACTATCCTTTTGAAGATTTGGGAATCATATGAGTCGGCTATCCTGCGCAAAGCCTCATCGCGATGCTCCAAACCGGATTGCCATTGCCGTTGTGCCATGGAGAATTCCTGCGACAGATATGTTTTAAAATGCGCTGCGTATAGCTTTACGCTCGAATCGAAGGAAAGCCCACTTCGCATTCCTAGCGCCATGACATCCAGCATCTCCGGTAGATGATGCTCCATCTGCTGCGACCTGTTCTCGATAAGATGACCGCATGCTCTCTCAGGCGCACGCCAACCTGTTATCGCACCCAGCAAGAGCAGGATCAGGCAGAGCTCTGTCGAGAACATCGCACCTACAAGTGCCAATATCGAACCGAAGACGAATGCCAATCTAATCCGCGTCTTGCAAAAACCTGTCTCTGAGATCCGTCCACACAGCCCTGTCTTATCCACATTCGATCGGAACCACCGACTGCTCGTAAGATACGATGCGAACAGAGAACCGCGATCCTGAATATCGCTTGCACACGTGCTCTTATCAAGCCTTGCGCTTCCGACGATCCTCTCCTTAACACTTGCTTCGCAGATCATGCCGATCACCTTGCGATCCATAGCGCTCAGCCCACAGGTGGAAGGAGATACCGATCCATCCGCTTCGAGATCCTCATCTGTCAGCTTCCTGATGTAGTGGATCCTCTGCAACCGATCATAGATCGCATGCCACGCAAAAATACCTGCCAGCAGTGCGAAGGCCACGCCCAACGTATACAACAACGAATCCATTGCGCCTCCTATCACATGATGTCGATCTTCAACATGCGCCGAACCGAAAGAACTCCCGCTATCTGCATCACCAATGCCAAAGCGAGCAGAAGACACCCTTGCACGCTGCTGAAAAAAGGTGACAGGAAATCCGGGCTCATCAATGAGAAGAGAGCTATCAGGACGAATGGCATGATAGTGACTATGGTGGCGGAAAGCTTGGCCTGCGCAGTCTGAACACGCAGCGTGCGCACAAGCTCAAGTTCTCCTTCGACCGATTCGCGGGCTGAATCCAGAACCGGAGCGATGCTTCCTCCCGTCTGGTGCTGTACGTCCAGCGCCACGGCCACAAAGGCCAGTTCAGGTACATCAGAGTGCTGCCGCAAGACGGAGAGCGCCTCTTTCGTCGTATCTCCCACATCCAATCGATCGGCAGCTTTTGCGAACATCCGCCCAAGCGAACCTGATATCTCATTGGAGGTGTATCTAAGCGTCTGGAGCAACGAGAAACCGGACTTGAAGCATGACTGCATGCAACGGATCACCTCCGGAACATCTTCGCGCATGTTCTCGGTAGCCTTATCGTTGCGATTCTTCACGTATCCGCCTATGGATATGACCGTGATGCAGCTTGAAGCGACCCCGAATACCATAGACCCAGTGAGAACCGTCGCCGTGATGAAGACCGCGATCATGATCACGAACAAGATGGAAACGAGCGCAGGCTTGCTCGATTTGAAGCCTTTTTCTTCAAGCAGCATTGAAGCTTGAGCAGCGATATCACCGACAACGGCGATCTTCAGAAGATGCTTCGAGATGCCAAGGAAAGGCTTGATCCCACTCATCAAGAAGATGCGCGCTCTTGAGACCCATCCATCCGAGAGCATGGTCAGAACAGCGCGATTCCGTCTTACCGACCGGGAGAGTCCATCGGCTAGAAAGCCTCCCGATGCTATCGCCAATATCCCTGCGCTTATTCCCCAAACCATACCGACACCCATCTCGACACCTCCTTCTTCAGCTCCTTCGAAGCCGTATTGTTGGAAAGAATCTCATCGACTAGAAGAGGACGCGCTACCCAATGACCCGGAAGCGAATGATCCTCCCTCTCATACAGAACCCTTACCTCGCATCGGCGCTCTTGCTTGTTGTAGACAACATCGGACACAGCGGATAGGAACCTGGCGCCGCTCTTGCCGCGAGCTACCTGGACGATATTGTGGAAAGCGTTGCCTATCTGTGCTTCGATGACATCAACGGGAAGGTCCATCGCATAGCGAACCATGGTGATCATCCTGTCCACCACATCCTCACAAGAATTCGCATGCAAAGTGGTCATGGAACCATCGTGGCCTGTATTCATGGCTTGCAACATATCAAGCGCCTCGCCACCACGGCACTCGCCGACTATTATCCGATCAGGTCGCATCCTGAGCGCATTGATGACCAGCTCACGGATGGTTATCTCGCCTTCGCCTTCTGCATTTCGCGGGCGCGCCTCCATTCGGACGACATGCTTGTGCTCCTTGAAGCGCAGCTCCGCGGAATCCTCTATGGTGATGATGCGCTCATCCTGCGGTATCAAACGCGACAGAGCATTCAGCATCGTTGTCTTACCGCTACCCGTACCACCTGAGACGACAACGCTCTTCTTCAGCTTCACGAGCCATTCGAGGAACTCCATAACGCTTGGATCCATCGAGCCGGACGACAACATCTCTTCGAGCGTTATCGCATGCCTTGTGAAAGCTCTTATCGTCAGATGCGGACCATCGAGGGCAACGGGCGGGATCACCGCATTGACCCTGTGGCCTTCGGGAAGCCTGGCGTTCACCATGGGAGAAGACTCATCGATCCGCCTCCCAAGAGGCCCTATTATCCTGTCGATAAGAACACGCACCTGTTCATCGCTCTCAAAATGAAGATCGCTCTCGATCAGTTGCCCATCGCGCTCGAAGAAGATGCTCCTCGAACCGTTGACCATGATCTCTGTTACCGTTTCATCATCTATCAAGCAATCGATCGGCCCCATTCCAAACACGACATCCAAAAGCTCATCTGTGAGCGCACGCCGCTCCACGCCTGAAAGATGAACCCACCTCTCACCGGACAAGGCTTGTTTGCAGGCGCTCTTCAGCTCGTTTCTGGCGCGCTGCGGATTCTCCACCAATATGGACGCTATGCCTTCTAGCGATATCAGCTTGCGGACATCGCTTCTAAGATCCTCGACCGAAAGCTTGCCTGAAGTTGCCCCATGAGGCGAAACGCAAGCCGTCGACTCAACAGCCTTCACCCTTTCTGCCAGAGTCATTTGAAGCTCACCTCGGTTCGAAGGGCTCTAGGAACCAAGGCATCATCAGCACGTTTCATCTCCCTGCCCCGTGTTCGGCGCCGAGCCGATCTTTTCTTTCTGAAAAGCGAGGGTTTCGAAGCAACTTCTGCTGCGCTGCCATCCATTCCGTCACGGTCACTTCGCGATATCTTCGATCCACGATCGAAGAACAAGGTGCTCGAACCCATCTTTCCCGGACGGATATCGACAAGCATGAAAGCTAAGCTGGCAACGAAAGGATTCCCGGCATCTATAAGCTCATCCGCACATCCGGCACCACATGATTCTTCTATATCGATGCCGCCATCCTTGAGCTCATAGATATGAGCACCGTTCATCACCCCCGCGATGTCCAATGGCGTGAAAAGGGCTTTCTTATCGCAATGGTTGAGCGCGTAGGAGAATGCATTCGTAGCCACTCCCATGCGCTTGCACAGATCCAGTGCGCGATTCAAAGAGCGCACAGAGGATGCGCGCTGATCCATCAAGAACAGTGAGCAGTCGCATGCCTCCAAAAGCTGGACATGGCCTTCACGCCAATATGATCCAGTATTCACGAAGATCGCATCGAAGTGCTTGGCGCACTCTGCGATGATCTCACCCAAATGCTTGTCTATCTCATCGGAGTTCTCGGGTCGCTTTGGAGCCGCGATCAAGCTCGGCGTGCCCTCTTTGACCTTCAAGGATTCGCCTTCAATGATGGTGCGATCCTCCAAAACATCATCAATAGTAGGTGCATCTTTGCGGCCGATGATCGTTGACAGATCCCCGAACTGCAGATCCGCATCTACAAGGAGCACTTTTTGATGCTGACGGGCACAGATGAAAGCAAGGAGCACGCAACTAACGCTCTTTCCCACGCCGCCCGATCCGCTGAACAATCCCATGACGAAAGCGTTCGCATCCTCGGCGCGGGACGGGGCGCATATCGCTCGTGATTCGCTCGCAACGATCCGCTCATCAGGACAATGGCCTGCGCTTTGCTCTGCCTTCAAGGCTATCTCCTGTGTAGGACTGGAGGAAAACTCCACGGATGCTCCCGATGAGATAGATGCCACACTTGCGCTTTTCGAGGTTGTGACCTCCGGAACGTCAAGCTTTCGGCGCTTGGAAGAATTCTTTCGGATCGTTTTGATCACCTCGTCGTAGCCGAGGCTTTCAGCATCCTCCATGCGCCTCCGCCTTTGAACCTCAAGGGCGAATCGCTCTGCGAACTCGAATGTTGTATAAATCGTTTTGATACCCGCCGAACTTGCCCTACTCAATATGGATCCGCTTAGTTTCGAAAGGATCAGATCTATATGAAGCTCCGGGTTATCCTTCCTGATCGCAGCAGCCAGGTTCAAAGATTCGATATCGTTCGAAGAGACCACCCATGCCTCATCGATATCCGTCATCGAAGCTATCGATCTTCTGGCTTCATCGGCCGAAGAAAGCGACACCAACCAATCGAACGATTCCACATCGATGCCATCAAGCCCCATCATCCATGGCCGCATGATGCTCTCCGTATCGGCGCAAAGCATTATCTTTCCTTGGGTACCCATCATGCATCGCCACCTGAAGTCACAGCCGAGGAGCTGCTCACAGATCTCGTTTCGTTAGGAGAGACCTGATCGTTGTCGACCGGATCCGAGCGCCTTGATGTGCTTTGGCTGTTTGAGCCTGCCTTTTCCGCTTCGCTTCCGTCTTCCGAGTTAGCCGTGGAAGGCAAGACGAAGTAAAGCTCCAGATTCTGGGCAGCGCTTACCATCTCTTCCACCCTTGACGGTTCCACTGCCAAGGTCACCCAAGTGGTGGATGATGATGCGTCATCTTCAGTCGAGCTGGTTGTTAAGACTAGTACCGATGAGGCCAACTTTGATGTAGCGTTCGCTCCTATCGCATAGACATCGCACCGCATTCCCGCTTTGAGCGCACCTCCGACGGCTTGGACATCCTTGGCCGGAACGCTTATCGCGCTCATGCCCTCAGGAACATCGATATCCGCCGTTTCGAACCCGAACCGTTTGGCAGAGATCACCTCACCTTTCAAGATGGTCGAACCCACCTGCTTTCCGACAGCATCTCCCCTAACGCTCACAGCATCAGCGGGCAGAAGAGCAGCGATCCACGTTTTGGTCTCGATATCCGAATCCGATAGAACCTCGCCTGCTGCGACATCGCGCCTGGCAACACATACCTCAACTTGCTCGCCACCATACTTTGCCAGCATCTCGGCTTGTGCAGCTCTGGCCTGCTCATCGACATTTGCGATATAGAGCCCTACGCAGAGCGCACAACCAAGGCCGCATATGATCCCGATGATTATCGATCGGTTCCGTTTTGTGATTCTCAGATGTGGCAACATCTTCACCTCGCTTTCTGCTTGCAAAGCTAAGTGTGATGAAACCGTCTGACAAAAACATTGCAGGATCTCGCACTTTTTCTAACGTGAATCTCGTTTATTTTCGATAAGACAAATCAGTGCTTCTCATGCATATGCGCACAAAAACGGCATCATCTATGAATGCATCGAACATGAAGTTGACGCGAATCTCGCGTGTTTCATGCATAGAATTTGGATGGATCCTGAATAGAAGGAAAAGGAGCAAAGATCACTCTTTGTCTTTGGAGATGTCCCTTTCGATCCGACGGAGATTCGCGTTCTGATACTCCGCGACGAAGCCAGCAGAGAATATGCCTCCCGGAATCGCCACCAAAGCGAGCGCCAACAGCATGATGATGCTCCCGATCACTCGCCCAAGCGGGGTTATCGGAACGATATCACCATACCCTGTTCCTGTAACGGTTTCCACCGCCCACCAGATGCCGCTTAGCAGATCGTTGAATTTATCGGGCTGAACAGGGTGTTCTACCTCATACATCACCACGCTCGATGCGATTATGAGCAACAGTATCACCAGGAAAGCGGCCACGATCTCCCGATAATGCTTGCGAAGAACGCGCCCTATCGTGCGGAAACCACGCATATAACGCGTCACTTTCGCAAGCCTCACCAAACGGATGACGCCTATCGCATGTATGAGCGCGGGGGTCACCGGCAAGAACCACGAAACAACGCTGGGAACGAATGACAGGAAGTCGATGAGCCCCATCGGAGAGATGATGTATTTCAGTTTGGCTCTTGCACGCGTGCAATTACCGAAAGCAAGGTCTGCGATCCATATTCTGCAGCAATATTCCAGTGCAAAACATACTGTGGAAAACTTGAAGAAGATATCAACAATGCTACCCTCGAACGCATCCGTATCGACCTGCACTGTGAAGAAGACCGTGATGGCATTCAAGACTATGAGCACGAAAAGCGCATATCCGAATATCTTCGCGGCCAAGTTTCCGCGCTTTGGATTCTCAAGAGCGTAGAATGTCTGACGCTTGAGCTCAGAGCTATCCTTCAGCCTCGATCTCAAAGAGCGATGATGGGTCTCTTCACGATTTGTTTCATTCGGATCGCTCAAATGCATCCTCCGATACCACTATGCCGCTTGCACACTATGTATCTGCATTTTAGCGAATGCGGCGCTTAGAAACCTCCGCGCACCACGATCTCGCTCATTGGACGACGGTCGAAATGCATGCGCATAGGACCGCTTTCCGCATGCCCGAGCATGAGGAACTGGTAGGTTGTCAGATTGTCAGGGATATTCATGGCTTTGCGCGCGGCTTCTGGATCATATGCGCCTACGATACAGGAGGCCAGTCCCAAACTCTGCGCTTCCAGCGCCATCTGCATTATGGCAAGTCCGCTGTCGATCCAGCCGTAATCGGGCGTAACGGCAGGATTCTTCGCCGATTCATCTTTGTTGAAGCATACGAGGATGGCTGTTGGAGCGTTATATCGGCACTTACTGCATGCATCCACCTTTGCAAGGTCATCGTCTTGCAACACGATGAATCGCCAGGGCTGGTTGTTGCATGCCGAGGGCGCTATACGCCCTGCCTCCAATATCGCATCCAGTTCTTCTCCGGTCAGCTGCTCATCAGTGAATTTGCGGCAGGAGAACCTGTCTTCCATAGCTTCTGTAACGTTCATGGTGCATCTCCGATCTTCAGTGTCTGTCCGATCATGCTCTATCTGTTCTTTAACCTATACAATCTATACCCAATGCACCCGAAAGACCGCATGATGCGCCCATCCGATTCCCGACCGTTACGAATCTCGTCTTCGTCTCGCATCACAGAGCAGGGAACGGAGATCTTCGGGTCTTTTGACTTCGCGCATCCTTGCTTTCATGAGGAAATCATTCGCCGTCCACTCATATCCTCGCCCCTATTGGGTTTTCCAAACTATTGTGTAGAGAAAAACAAAGATCGAACTTCAATTTTTGACCGACACGGTAACCTCATCCCAATGTGCCCCAATGCATCGCCTAGTCGATCTCAGCGAATCGCTCCATACGCTCCGCCTCCGTTTCGGATAGTCGGCGAAGCATAGCAGCCAATCCTTCGTAGTCGCTGCGGGCTAAAAGTTCCATGTACGTTGCACACTCTTCCACAGGAATGACTACAGGTGCAAATCCAGTTCGGATGAGTCCACGGTTTATGAGAATGCGCCCGGTACGCCCGTTACCGTCTTCGAAAGGATGGATCCGCTCGAAGCGAATATGAAACCGCGCCTCACGTAAGAAAGGATCTGTAGTCTCGCTATGATTGTATTCCCACACTAGTTGCATCATGAGCTGATTCACCTGATTAGCAGCTGGCGGGATATGTTCCGCACCACGGATCATCACTTGTACGTGGCGATAGTCATCTATGTCGCTGATGTTGCGGTTGATGTCCCTAGCAACATTTTTGATAAGCGTTTCCGAAAGATCGGAATCCAAATCCTTCGAGGCAGCGCCAAGGGCATATTTGTAATTGATCGCTTCATACAGCTCGCGAGCCGTGGCGGTCACCTTCATGGAATCATCGTTCCACAGAATGGCATAGGTCTCGGCGTATGACAGCGTACTGCCTTCGATAGCATTCGAGTGGTAAGTGCTGCGCGTTATGTAATCCTCAAAGTAAGCTTGATGATCGCGCATGAATTCCATGACTTCCACGGGGCTCTCCTTGAGCAAGAGATCGCATCTATAACAAGAGCATTCATTTTATCATGGGAAAAAACCTTTTGCGAGGTTGACCTACATGGGGCGACACCACGAGGGCGCTTCGCATGCATCTATTGAACCATTTAGGACGAACCCAATAGACCCGTCCCCATCAGGCTCACATCGCTAATAGTGAAAGAACTTAAGTCGTACTTAACGCTTCATTCTCAACAACTTAACACTGTGTTAATTAGAGTGTTATGTTATTTACAGTTATATCGTTTTTTCAGGAGACATGATCTCTTTTGAAGGCTGTGACCCAAAATCACAGAATTCCGAATTTTGTGCGTATTATGATTCGGTTTATATACAATTCATATTTTCATGAGGAAATTCTACATTGCTATTACATTTTCATGAGGGAATTGCTCAATATCCGATTATAACTTTTCAGCATTTAACGACCCAAACTGCGAGCCTTGGTTCGCAAACACTATCCTTACAAAATGGAGAACAACGAGGTCGCGGCTTGACAAATGGGCACTCTTGCATTGATCATAATGTTCCGATCATGTTTGAAATTCATTCATCTTTAGAAGCATATTTCCAAACATGATTGGAAGATTTTAGCAATAATCAAGAGAGGGTCAAGAAACGGCCTTGGATGCCCACTGGGCATCCAAGCTGCCCCGCAGGTTCAAATCCTTCGCTCTGAACAGAAAAGGCTTCCCGAAGGAAGCCTTGAACTGATGGTGGTCGGTACAGGATTTGAACCTGTGACCTTGTGCTTGTAAGGCACCTGCGCTCCCGCTGCGCCAACCGACCGGATTTTGAAATTATATCACACCGAATAGTGCAACTTCATCGCGTTCAATATCATCGAGTTAAAGATCTCGGAACATATATCCCTCAACCGTGTATAATATGCTCGCGTCAAAGAAATGCTCCGTCCGATGTCGTGCAGCATCCGACGGATCGAAAATGCAGTTGCACCGGACATTCCGAAGTGACGCACGGAATGTCGACTCTTATGATAAGGAGGGGTGCAACATGGGCACGATCAAAGCCGTTTGCACTAGCCAGATCAAAGGCATCCAAAAATCCGAAACAGATTCCATATCCTTGAGACCCGACTGGGGGATCGAAGGTGATGCACATGCCGGAAACTGGCACCGTCAAGTCAGCTTGCTAGGATATGAAGCTATAGAGGATTTCAAATCGTTAGGCGCCAAGGTTGACAACGGCGCATTCGGCGAGAACATCATCGTTGAAGGCTTCGACTTGAAAAACCTTCCCATAGGTACCAGATTCCACGCCAATGATGTGATTTTGGAACTCACACAGATCGGCAAGCAATGCCATTCCCACTGCGCGATATATCACAGCATGGGAGATTGCATCATGCCTCGAGAAGGAGTGTTCTGCAAGGTCATCGAGGGAGGCACGATCCAGGTGGGAGATGCTATCGACATCGCTTGATACGGCACGGGCGTGGTGCTCCTCTACGCGATCGAGGCATCCGATCCTTTAAGAAAACGATAAAGCGTGCCCCAGACCCATAGCCTCAAGCAAAAAAAGAACCCCCGCGATGCGGGGGTTCTTCAATGCAACCGGGAAATCCCGATCGCATGTGAGTCTTAAAAGACTTACAGCTTAGCAACACCAGCTGCCTTTTCCTTGCCAAGACCCTGTCCGCCGAATACGAAGAAGTAGATGAACGGAAGGAGCATAGCAACGAGCATGACAGGAAGAGCCATGTCTGTCTTGGAGAAGCCAGGGATGGTGAGAGGAAGAACGATACAACCGATGAAGTTGATGATAACAACACCGATCATGATCCAGAAGCGGCCGTTGCCGTCCGTCTCTGAAAGCGGGTTCTCCTCGGACATCTTCTGAAGTTCGTCCATTGTCTTGCCACCAGTGTTCTTGACGAACAGAAGGGTGCAAACAAGGCCAAGAGCGAACGGGATCAAGAGAACGAGAACAACCATGGACCAGTTGTTGCTCATCGTTCCGTTGACGTCATGCTGGAACATTGCAAGACCGGCAGCAGCACCGAGAACGATGGAGGAACCGGATCCGCCGAAACGAGCGAATGCCTGGCACCAAGAAGTACCGGTGTTGCGAAGAGTGGTCGGATAGGACTCAGGCATCAGCGGCTGAACAGCGGTAATAGCATAGTTCAGGCAGAAGCCGAAGAGGAGCATCAAGAAGATGCAAGGTACGAAGTTACCAGCAGCAGCGCCAGCCAGCGGTGCACCGTTGACAGGAGCCTCGCCCGGGAACATCGGTACGAAGACGGAGCAAGCGATGATGGCTACGATGCAAGCAACCCAGCCGATCCAAAGAGCGCGCTTACGTCCGATAGCGTCGGAGATAAAGCCTACAACGATGTTGGAAGCGATAGCAGCGACGTTGTTCCAAGTCTGAAGAGTTACAGACTCAGCAGCAGTGAAGCCGTTGCCCTGGAACCAAGTCGGGATCCAAGCGTTCATGCCATAGACGC